>JAUSIH010000034.1 GCA_030648205.1 Dehalococcoidia bacterium
GGCGAGAATATCAAGAAGATACTGCTCAGGAGCGCCACACGGCGGCGGTACATCTCCTGCGCTACAAGATAGAAGACCACCACCGTCGCCGCGCCGATGAGCGCCAACGCCACGCGCATATCCTTGAAAAGGATGTCCGCCGCTGCCAGCACTGCGGGGAAGACAGGCACGTATTTCGGATAGAGCTTGTGTCCGTCGCTGATGAGGAACCATGCGTTGAAGAAGTCGCCGTGCGCCGGAGGCTCCACCCAGAGCTTACCGCTTTCAATCATGCGGGCATGGAAGAGATACACGCCCTCGTCATGGTTGTTGGAAAGGAAAGGAAACACGGTCTGGGATGTCAGCAGCACCAGCCCGAAGGTGACCAGGCCAAGGACGAAGGGCACACTGCGGGCCAGCCACCGGCTCGCGCGGGAGATAGGAAGGCCCAAAGCCGGAGTGGCAGAATCGTTCACAGCGATTTGTCCACCTTGCTCCTAGCCCTGGGCCCGCACGGACACGCGCATAACCGGCGCGATGTCTTTTTCCAGCCACGGGCTGCTGGGAGGGTTGAGGTTCTGCCACATCTCACCCGGCGTGACGATACGTATTCTGTCATTCTGGATGTCAAACCAGAAGCGCTCCTCATAGATGCTGCGCGTCTCTTGTTCGGGTGTGTCGGAGAAAGCGATGGCAAAGTTCAAAGTTGTCGTGGTCGAAAGGCTCACCCCGCCCGACTGTCCTTTGTGCGGGCCTTCAAAGATGATCTCCTGCGAAGTCAGTCTCCAGCGGAACTGATGAGTCTTCCCCAGAGTGGATGCATCGTCCAAGAGGTAATTGTTCGTTTTCTCCTGATTCCATACGTAAGCGACGACATAGGGTTTGTTTGAGGGATTCTTAATCTCACCCTCTATCACGATGCTCTTGCCTTCGATCAAAGCAAGGGGCACAAGGGTGGTGTTTGGTATATCGCCAGAGGCGAGTGCCCAATCGGTTCCCCATGTCCCTGCGTAACGAAAATAGTACGGCGTGCGGCCGCCCATGGCGTCAATGAGACGCAGATTGTCGTTCCCTCTGTTTGCAGCGAAGACAACAGGGCCATTGAAAGAGGGGGCGTTGATTAGATAGCTTAGGGGATGATGGATGAACGGCCCGTAAGGGATGGGCAAGAAAACCAGAGCCTGGTCAAACTTACGAGTGGTGAAGGGGGCATAAATCGCTCGATTCTTGGACGCCACTTGCTCATTGACAGCCAGGGCGTTTCTAACGAGCAAAGCATCAATGCCCAACACAGGCAACGCCAGCACGAGTCCTAGCGCCACCGTGCGCCAGACGTTCCAAGCATAACTACTTTTCTTGAGGGGGTTTTGCCGTTGCACGCGCCTGAAAGCGTGGCGGAGGGAATGGAGTCCCTTGAAGAGTCCGTATGCACCCAAGGTCGTGAGGGGCAACAGGATATCAACGTAGTAGCGCGGCCCGATGGCGCTCAAGATAGGGTCTGGTAACCCCGCCGCGTTTAGTGGAACGATGCCCCAGTAATAGCTGTAACCCAACGCGATACTGCCGGCAAGCGATAGCATGAAGAGACCGGGGAACTGAATACGGCGACTCAGGAGCGTAACGAGAATAAGGAAATACAGCGCAGCTCCACCAAACACCCAGACAGTCATAGCAGTCAGATTGAGGCCAATACCGTCCAAGGCTCTGGATGGGGTGTGCACAACAAAGGGTCCGGGACCTGACGGCGATCCAAGGCCGTGCAGACCAAACCCTAGAGTATCTTCGGGCCCGTAGACATTATACGGGAATAAGAAAGGATTCCCAGTCAATAGATAGTTATATCCCAGCATCAGCGCAAAGGGCGGCACAGTCCCTGCCATTATCAGAGCTATGGTGCGAAACGGCACCCTCGTCCGCAGCAGCAAGTAGAGTACGTATGCTATTGCGGGAAAGGCAAAGAGGAGGGCGGTGTACGGGTGCAAAAATGCCGCAATACCCATGAAAATACCTGCCAGAAGGGGATGCAACCACCCCCCGCGGCGGAGCGCTTTGAGAAGCAACAGCAGGGACAGAAGATTAAACAGAAACGTGGGGATATAGTACAGAAAGGTACTGGCTTGGACAACAAATAGTGGTGAGAGCATCAGAAAAAGAGCAGCCACGAGCGCAACGGGCCGATTATACAGCTCGAGCACTACAAAGTATTGTGCGATGACCGCCGCCGCAGCGATGAATGCGAGCGCTACGCGCATATCCTTGAATAGGCCATTGAAGACTGCGAGGATGGCGGGAAAGATCGGAGAGTGGATAGGGTATATCTTTGATCCATCGTTGACTATCAACCAGGCATTGAAGAACTCGCTGAAGGGGCCTGGCTCTATCCAGAGCTTGCCATTCTCCAGCATTTGGGCATGGAAGATGTATGCGCCCTCGTCATGGTCTGTGGAGAGATACGGGAACACGGTATGTGACACCAGCAGCACAATAAAAAAGGCAGCCAGTCCGAGAACGACAGGCGTCACACGCCAAAGCAGCGCCGCCCACTTGACGGGAGCCAGGGGCTTGGCTGAGGGAGCAACTTGAGTGTTCTGCATGCCGCTCACGGCTCGACCTCGTCAGAGGACTGTTCCTCTGATTGTTGCAGACGTAGCGCCGAGGATGCAACCCCCTGAAACGTGGTGGGCAGGGATACCCATCTTACCAAGAAGAGGCGTCCCTGCCCAATCGTCGGCCCGGTTCCAGGGCTACCTGTCGTTCAAGTTTGGCAATGTCCAGCTATGTCCTGGGACGGCGTGATACGAGCACTACGACGACTACAATCACCGCCGCCGCAATGACAATGCCCACGACAAGCCCCCAGGGGAATGAAGGGGGAGGTGGCGGAGGCGGGGGCGCCGGAGTCGGCGTGGCGGTCGGCGCGGGCGCGGGCGTGGCGGTCTGCGGGACAGGCGTGGCCGTCGACGCGGGTGTTACGGTTGGCGGGACGGGCGTGGCCGTCGGGCGCGGTGCGGGCGTGGCCGTTGGCGCTGGCGTCGCGGTCGGCGCTGGCGCGGGCGTCGCGGTCGGCGGCACGGGCGTGGGCGTCGCCGGGACCGGCGTCGGCGTCGCAGCCGGCGCGGGCGTGGCCGTCGGCAGCGCGGCGGACGTCGCGGTCGGCGCGGGAGTCGGCACAGAGGTGGCGACGGGAGTAGGCGTGGCGGGTTGTGCCTGCACTGTCAGGTTGCCTTGGAGCCGGTCAATGCGTACAGTGTAGGCCCCGGCCTTGGGCTGAATGGTGAAGGTGACGGGCAACGACGACGCCACGGGCACCGTGACGGTGCGGCTGGACTCGACCTCGGAGTTGAGCCACAGGGTGGCGTTGTAGTCCACGGAGGACCTGCCCGTGTTGACCACGTTCACTCCAACGGTCACGCTCTGTCCCTCCTGCGCGGGGGACGGGGAGATGGTTAGGTTGTCCACCCGCGTGGTGGGGGCCGGGGCCTCGCTGCCGCCGGAGATGGCCCACAGGGAGTAGCCCGGCGGCGCCACGCTGTAGTACAGCCGCTGGGCGTCATCCTGCACCAGCTTCCCGACAAATGGCACCCAGATGTTCCGGGCCTCGTCGTATCGGTTGAAGCGGATGGACCAGGGATGTATCTGGTTTGTCCCCAGCCAACTCTTCTCGACGAAGAACGTGGTATGCGACGCGACGAGGTCGGAGTTCTGGAAGTTCTCCGGCGTGAGGCGCACGTATTCGCTGACGACCTGGCCGGAGGGGAGCGATGGCACGCCCGACGGGAGCAGCAGCACGTCCTCTACCTTGACGTGAGCGCCGGGAATCGTCCGTGCGAATTTCGCCAGGATGGCCTTGATTGGCGCGGGCGAGCCGACGGGCGCCCATGTGCCGGTGCCCGACGGAGACGCACCCGTGGACGGGGTCGTCTCCGGCGTGAACGATTCCACCGTCATGAAGTTGCCGATGTTCGCCAGGGCCTGCGGGTTGATCGCTATACCCGTCGCGAGGGCGCCGCTCGTGGCGATGGGGTTGCTGGCGGCGCTTGCTATGACCATCTGGCTCGTGGCCTGGCCGTTGGTCGTGGCGGAGGTCACCAGGGCCTGTCCCGTCGCGCCCGGGTTCGTGGCCGCGGAGGTCGCCAGCGCCTGTCCCGTGGCTGTGGGGTTGGCAGCCGCGCTCGCCGCCAAGGCGTTGCCGGTGGCGACGGGGTTCGTGCCGGCGGAGCTGGCCAGGGCCGAACCCATCGCCGCGGCGTTCAAGACGGCGGCGTTTGCGAATGCCGTGCCCATGGCTTCCGCGTTGCCGGCCGCGGCGGTCGCCAGGGCGACACCGAGGCTGGTGGCGTTGGTCGTAGCCGCGCTGGCCAGCGATGCTCCCATCGCTGTAGGGTTGGACACGGCAGCCACGGCGAGGGCGTTGCCCATGGCGACGGCATTCGTTGCCGCGGCATTTGCGATGACCGCGCCGGCCGCGGCGGAGTTTGACAGTGAGGCAGCAGCCAGGGCCACGCCCATTGCGCCAGGGTTGCGCCCAGCGTCGTCGAGTTGGACGCCGCGGCGGACGCGATGGCCGCGCCGATGGCCGAGGAGTTGCCAGCCGCGGCGGACGCGAGGTCGCTCGCGGAGATCGTGCCGCTCGCCAGGGAGGTCCCGACTACGGCGGGGTTGTTCGCGGCGGCCGTCGCCAGTGCGCCGCCTGCGCCACCTCCGCCTCCACCACCTCCGCCTCCACCGCCTCCACCGCCTGCGCTCGGAATTGAAGTGACACTCAGATTGAGTTGAGTGGCTGGTGCGCCTGATTGAAAGGTAGAGGTAGTCGCCTGGACGGTGCTGACAAAGAAGGTAATCGTGTCACCGTTGACGCCGCCCTCCTTGGTCGTGGTCGTCGCGGGGTCGTCGCCGGGCATGTAGAAGACGGGTGAATAGCCGTATCTTCCCAGCGAGTCCGTTGTTGTCGTCGCGTAGGTGACGCCGCCGATGGCCGCGCTCACCGTGACGCCAGAGGACGCCGCTGAGCTGCCGACCGTCACGGTCCCGTAGAACTGGTGGGGGATGGAGGGGGCATTAAAGCGGGCGGACCCCAGCACGGGCGTCAGGAGAAGAAGAACAGCCAGAGATATGTGGCGGATGAGTCCTATGTATCGTTGCAAAGCGCACCACCTCAGAAAGTCCGGGGGCTGCGAGAGCGCCGACGGTCCGCCACGGCGGACCACCAGCGGCAACCTCCGAAGAGGTCTTCTTATCCCACGTGAGGCCCGTCAAGGCGTTCCTCGACGGGCCTCACGAAAGCGTCGGTTTTCCTCAGGTCAGGCCTGTCCGTTAGTTGGTGGGCACGATGTTGCCCGCCTGCTGCATGAATATCCAGTAGCCGCGTCCAGGCTCCATGGTGCTGCTTTCGTCCTTGCCCTTGAAGGCGCCCAGGACGATCTGCGGCGGCGTGTCGCGCTGGAACAGAATGAAGTTGTCGTAGGCGAGCAGCGATCCCCAGATCTGGGCTGGCACGGAGACGCTGCGCAGCGCCTGGCTCACCGTCTTTGTCCGCTCCGAGTGGAACCCGATGGCGGCCCAGCCCGCGGGCACGGGATAGACGGGCGGCGTGGCGTTCGCGCCCGCCTGGAGCAGCGTACCCGTGTAGGTGAACTTCTTGGGCGCGGGCGTGCTGGCCAGGCCCGGCGCCAGCGGGTCGGAGAAGGTGAAGGCCGAGCTGGTCATCTTGGTCCAGTAGCCGCGTCCCGGCGCCATCTCCGTCAGGTTGCCGGGCGCGCCGCTGGCGTTGAACACCTTCCATCGCTGCGTGGCGTCGGTGACGCTGGCGTCATAGTACCAGATGGCGTCCAGACCAGAGAGGCCCGACGTCAGCCGCTGGATCTGTGTCTGCGTCTGCGTCGCTGCGTAGGTGGTCGAGTCAGGAGTGAGCGGCAGCGATATCAGGTTCCAGTCAGGCAACAGGTAGATCGTGAAGGCTTGCAGGGATGCGACGATGTTGGCCGACACGGTGGACGTCTTGATGTTGCCGGCGTTGTCGTATGCCTTGATGGTGAACGACAGCGTGCCGCTGGCCGCGGAGGAGGGGATTTCCATCGGCAACAGGAAGTTGCCCGAGGTTCCCCACTGGTCGCGGACAGCCGCGGGCACGTCCGTGCTCTTCAGGAACGTCGGTGCGGTGCCTCCGCCGGTCGGGACCAGCTCCACCTTCTGCATGCCGCTGAGGGCGTCGGCGGCGGTCACGTCGAAGATGACCTGGTCGCCGACGCGGGCGGATATGTTGCCCACGGGATACCGGGTGGCGTTCACCGTGGCGGTGGGCGCGTCCGCGTCCAGCACGATGGAGGCGGTGGCCGAGCCGGTGAGGCCGCCCTTGTCCGTGATGGACGCGACGATGCTGTTCGTGCCGGGGAACAGGTTGATGACCTGGGAGAAGGCGCCCCCCGTGGGCGACGTCTTGGACGTGGCCACGGTGATGCCGTTGTTGGTCACAGTCAGGAGGTCAAAGTTGGCCTCCGCGACCGTGCCCGAGAGAGTCTGCGTGGCCGTGCCCGTGGGCGTGGTGACCGCGCTGAGCGCCACGATGGGCGCCGTTGTGTCAAGGGATGCCGTGACGGACTGGGACGCCGGCCCACCCGAGAGATATTGACTTGTGGCGGTGGCCGTGATCGGGTTGGAGCCCTCCGCCAGGGTGAACGTGGTGCTCCACGTGCCGTTGGAGTTGACCGGCACGGTCGCGCCGGAGAAGCCCTGGCCGCTGATGGAGACGTCGTCAATGAACCAGCCCTTGCCGTTGTTCACCGAGCCGTCCACTGAGTCGAACTTGAACCGTATCTTGCCGGTCTTGCCGTTGAACTGGTCCAGATTGAAGCTGACAAGCGCCCAACCGCCGCCGGAGGACGTGGCCTGAATCGCGCCGCCGCCGCCGCCCATGAATGGGGGTGGCCCGCCGAACGAGGCGAACGCGCTGGGGACCATCTGCACCCATGTGCACTTGGGGCCGCAGTTCATGCCGCCCAGCGGCATGCCCGCGTCAACAATCTGCACCGCGGGCTCGGTGGGCCCGCCGGACTCAACGAACTGGACAACCTTCTTGTCGAAGGAGTTGCCGGGCTCGGTGTCATACCAGGTCTGGAAGCTCACGGTCGTGCCGGTGGACACCGTGATGGTGCTGGCGGAGCCGTACAAGATGATATCCAGGTCGCCGCTGTTGGCGGAGCCAGTCTGGAAGTTGCCCATGGATTCCTGGCCATACCACCAGACCTTCGTGCCCGTCTTGGGAGTTGGAAGGTTCTGGGGGAACTGGTTCTTGAGCGCCGGTGATGTCAGGTCGGAGATGTGCCAGAGACCGCTCTTCGACCACTTGGTCTCTCCGCTCTCCGCTCTCCGCGCCGTCCGAGAAGACGGTAGAGACGGGCAGGACCACGCCGACGCTGATGTTGTTGACGCTCAGGTCGCTGACCGTGCCGCCCACCGTGATGTTGGCGGTGGAGAACGCCTGGTTGGTCGTGGGCGTGGTGATGGCCAGCCCGACAGACGAGGCCTTCGCCAGGCTGAAGTTGGCGACGGAGCTGGTGATGGCGCCCACCGTCGCCGTGCTCACGGAGAGCTGGGCGGTGTAGCTGCCCACCGTGGTCGCCTCGGGAGCGGGCGTGCCCGGCAAGGTGGAGACGTAAACGCTGGAGAAGGCGCTCACCATGTACAGCGAGCCGTTCAGCATCTCCAGGCCGCCGAAGTTGCTGAAGGGCGAGTTCACCGTGTCCATCGTCACGCTGCCGCCGGGCGGGTTGTCCCAGCGGAAGACCGCATTGTTTTGCCCCACGACCAGCATGGTCCCGTTGTAGGTCATGTCCTCCGCGCCGTTGATGCTCGGAGGAGGCGGGAAGCCGCCGCCGCCAGACGGGGCGCTGAACGGGCTGCCGACGAGCGAGCCCGTGAGGGACAGCTTCTGGAAGTTGTTGGAGTTACGCAAGCCCGCGGTCAGGTTTGTGCCGTCGTAGGCCAGTGCGCCAACCTGCTGGCCGCCAAAGAGGTTGATCGGGTAGCGGGTAATGCTGTGGGGAGAGGCCTTTTCAATCCTGACCAGCTCCCGGTTTGCGTTGTCGTAGGAGTAGAGGTAAGAACTGACGCCGACCAGACCGTCCTGCGTGCTAGAGTCCGTCTGGAACAGGCCGAGCTGCGCGCCGGTGCCGTCAAGGACCATGATGCGCTGGTTCGACGAGCCGCTTCCGAAGTTTTGCGAGCCGAGAAGCCAGAAGCGCTGGTCGGTGGCAACGCTGGCGCTGCCCCCGCCGGTCACGCCGGACGCCATGTCCAGGATTGGGCTGTCGAACGTATCGTCAAAGGGCACGGTGAAAAGCTCGTTCCTGCTAGGGAGGCTGGGGGGAGGAGTGGGCGGCGGCGGATTCAGGAAGACCGGCGGTTGCCACGTGATAGCGTAGTTGATCTTGGCGCCGGAGGCGTTGCCCACGTAGCCCGATCCGGCGCTGGGATAGCCGTACCCTGTGCCGTCGGCGGCCAGCAGGTTCACGTATGTGACCGTGGCGGTGACGCCGTCGCCCAGGTTCTGACTCGTGACGGGCGTCGTGGGGAGCGACTTGGTGACAGGCTGCGGGCCGGTGATGGTGAGCGTGGCCGAGCTGACCTTGGTGAACTCGCCGGTGCCCACGTCAACCGACGCGGGCAGGGAGATAGTTGACCCCAGCACGTAGCTGGACGCGTTGGTGGCGAGGCTGGCGCTGACGCCAGCCGCTACGGACGGAAGAATAAGTGCGGCTACCAGCAGGACGCCGGTAATCAGGCCCGCGACGTGGTACCGGTTGAGGGTGAGCTTTGGCATGAGTTTAGGGAAGTGAGTATTCATACCGTCCCCCTTGAGAATAGCTTACCGGTTAATCCGGTCCAGGGTTCGCATTCAGTTGTGTCTGCCTGTCGGGAATAGCGCCTGTTTCCCTCCCCCATCACGTCTCGCCCAGCTACTTTGTAAGCCTGAGCCGCGTAAAACCTGATAAGCGCACCCTGCGACTCTACTCCCATGCGCCGAATTCACTTTGCACGGCCCAGACTGCAAAGTCACGCGAATCCTTATTATGCAGGTTTTGAGTACCTTGTCAAGTGCGCGTTGTATTCTCCGTAAATATCCGACAGTCAGGCTCCTTTCGTGAGGGGTGTGCGTAGTCCAAGGCCGAGGTGCGGCCGGTGGTAATGATACCGCTCCAGGAAATCCTCTGCAGCCTTCTGGCAGGAAGACAGGTCCGCGGCGCTGTAGCGTCCCCAGCCCAAGCACTCCTTGCGCACCGTCCGGTTGAAGCTCTCAATGTAGGCCTGCTCATTCTTCTTGTAGGGGCGGGCCACTCGATGCCGGTCGCAGTAGACCGCGACCCGCGCTAAGAAGGTGTTCTTGAACTCGCTCCCGCCATCTGTCTGGATGAGCGCCACGTGGCCGCCAAACCGCCTGGCCATGGCCCGATCGAGGAAAGCACGCCCGTAGGCAGCGGTAAGCGCCGGAGCGACCATGATATCTGCCTCCCTGGTGTAGATGTCTATGCCAGTGAAGGCATAGAGGCCACCCAGAAGAATGGAGTCCATCTGCACTACCTGGCGGGGCGCTGTGGCATGGGGCACAGGCCCGCGGAGGTGGTTCTTCTTCCACTTGGAACGGATGACGTACCTCTCTCGGAGGATCTCGTAGACCTTGGGTACGGAGAGGTGGACGCCGTGCTCCCGCTCCAGGAAGTAGACGATCTTCTGCCCGCAGTCCTTCGGCTGAAGGATGCCTCTCGCTCCCGCAGCTCCCAGACCCAGCGCTTTACCAACGGGTCCGTCGGGCGCTCTGTGCGAGGCCCTTTCTTGGCCTGCTGG
>JAUSIH010000035.1 GCA_030648205.1 Dehalococcoidia bacterium
ATAGCGCCTCTTGCCGGAGAGAGACCGAGAGGGTAAGGGTCTTTCGTCCTCTTCTAGCGTAGTGTCTCCTATAAAGCCTTACAGTGCTGCCACGCCGACTTAGGTTCGGGATCGTGTAAAGGCACCTGAGGGACAGGACACTAGCCCCCGGCGCCGACGGTCGAGCGGAGGTAGGCCCGGATGAACGCGTCAAGATCGCCGTCCAGCACGGCGTCCGGCGAGGTGCTCTCCACGTCCGTCCGGTGGTCCTTGACCAGCTTGTAGGGGTGCAGGACATAGCTGCGTATCTGGTTTCCCCAGGCGGCGGGGACGTACTCGCCCTTGAGCTTGGCCATGGTCTCCGCCCGCTTCTGCATCTGGATCTGCAGCAGCCGCGCCCGCAGCACGGTCATAGCTATCTCCCGGTTCTGGTGCTGGGAGCGCTCAGTCTGGCAGGAGGCGACAATGCCCGTGGGCACGTGGGTGACGCGCACCGCCGTCGCCACTTTCTGTACGTTCTGTCCGCCGTGGCCGCTGGCCCGGTAGAACTCCACCCGCAAGTCGTCCGGGTTGATGGTGACTTCCGCCTTGTCCTCGGCCTCCGGCAGCACCTCCACAAGGGCGAACGAAGTGTGCCGCAGGTGGAGAGCATCGAACGCCGAGAGGCGCACCAGCCGGTGGACGCCCTTCTCCGCCTTCAGGTAGCCGTATGCGTACGCGCCGTGGACCAGAATGACGGCGTTCTTGAGGCCAGCTTCTTCACCGGGCAGGATGTCCACCACGCGCGCCGTGTAGCCGCGCCGCTCGGCCCAGCGCAGGTACATGCGCAGCAGCATCTGCGCCCAGTCCTGGGCGTCCACCCCTCCCGTGCCCGCGTGGATGGACAGGATGGCGCTGCGGTGGTCGTACCGACCGCTGAGGGTGAGCTGCAGCTCCAGATCGTCGAGCTGGATCGCAAGCGGAGCGGCCTCATGGTTGATGCTTTCGGCCATCACCTGGTCGCCCTCTTCGACGGCCAGGTCGGTGAGCTCCACCAGGTGTCGCGCCTTGTCCTCCAACGACCGCCAGGTCCGCGTGGCGTTTTTCAGGTCGGACAGCCGCTGCATGGAGCGCTGGGCGGATGCCGCGTCCCGCCAGAACTCCGGGTGGGCGGCGGCTAACTCCCGTTGGGCTATTTCACGTTCTTTGGCGGCGATGTCAAAGACGGCCCATCATGTCGAGGATGCGCGCCTGAAGGTCCCTGACTCTGCCCTTTAGCTCTTGCATGATGCTGTGACCAGCCTCCGTCTTTAGTCTGTGGCGGTCGCCGCCACGATCAGCCTGCCCGCCGCCGCCAGATGGGCCTGTCGCGTCGGCTCCGGGATGCGGTAGCCCTTGCAGCAGGCGAGCGTCCAGCGGACCGCGGCGGCCAGGTCCACCTTGTGTCCGATAGAGGCGTACACCGGAGCGACGCCGGCCCGGGTGCGCACTACCGCGCCGATGGTCTCGCCCGCGTCGGTCAGTTCAGCCCACGCGCCCTTCTTGTGCGCCAGGTGGCCTTCCACGCCGATGAGCCGCGACTTGGCGCAGCCAATGGCCGGCCTGTCCGTCAGCACGCCGATGTGGCAGGCGAGGCCGAAGCGCCGCGGGTGCGCGTAGCCCTGGCCGTCCACCAGAATGATATCAGGCTCGTGCCGCAGCCGCGCCAGCGCTTCGAGGAGCGCCGGCGCCTCCCGGAACGATAACAGGCCGGGCACGTAGGGGAACGTCGGCATGGCCTCCGCTATCTGCACCTCCACGGGCATCAGGTCCGGGAAGCTGAGCGCCACGGCTGCGCCGCGGACTACGCCGCGCGCGTCCGGCGGCGAAAGGTCCAGCCCGGCCACGTACCGCACTTGGGCGAGCGCCTCGTTCTTGCGGGAGACGAGGGCGGCCAGACGCCGCTGGATGTCCCTGGCCTCGGCGACGTTGACCCGCCAGGGGTGGAGTTGGAGGATACGCACGGAGCCTATTATAGGGATGAAAGACGAAGTCCGCAAAGAATGAGGACGCCGGCCCGTGGCGGCGCTAGCGGGCCTTCGCCTGGGACGGGTCGAAGGCGGTGCGCTCCGCTATGTCCGCGGTGTCCACCATCAGCGTCCCGTCCGGCTGGATGTCCACCTTCATCAGGTCAAGAGGCCGGGGCGCGGGACCGCTGCGCGGCACACCGTAACGGTCGAAGGCGGAGCCGTCGCAGAGGCAGACGAAGCGCCCCTCTTTCGGCGCGCCTTGCCACTGGGGCGCGGACTGAGGCTCCAGCGCCGGATCGTCGTGACGCCAGGCCACGATGCAGCCGTCATGGGGGCAGCGGCGGTAGAGGGCCAGGTAGCCCTCCGGCACGAAGGAGAGGTAGAACCGGCCCGTGTTGAAGTAGATGACATCGCCGACGGTGTAATCGCCGCCTTTGCCTGCGGTTAGCTTCCGGCCAAAGGCGTCCCGCGCGGCGCCGGTGACCTTGCGCCCCAGCATGGCGTCGGTCACCGTGGCCCTGACGCCCGTTGCCGCGCCGATCACGCCGACGATGGCCCTGGCCGTTTTCTGGTCAGCGGCCAGACCCAGCAGTTCGCGGCGGTTCAGCTTGCGCTCTTTCGATTCGTCAGTCATAGCAAACCCTGCGTTGGGAGAATGAATACCGGACTTCGCGGCGGACATGTGCCCGGTCCTTCCGCGGAAGGATCAGTACTTGGGTGGCTGCTGGGGTGACCCGGAGAGCGCGCCGGGGTTGACGTCCGGCTCGTACTTGGAGGCGCAGCGCGTCAGCAGGCTGGTCGCATGGAACGTGCCGTCCGGCCTGAGCTGTCCCTCCGCCACCACGTCCACGCCGTCCTGGAAGAGGTCCGGCGGAATGCCGCGGAAGGTCACGCTGTACGTATCTGTCGGCTTGACATGGTCGGCGACGACGAACTGAATGTCCATGCCGGATGCGCTCTTCACGATGCTGCCAGGGGCGACGACACCGTTCAGCCGCACCGCCTGGCCCAGCATGGCGCGTTCCTGGGCCTTCAGTTCGCCCACGGTCAGGTAGTAGGCGGACGCGCTGCTGAACGCGGTGAACACCAGATAGCCGAGCGCGATGAGCACCAGCGCTCCGCCTACCAGCAGTTTCCTCTGGGCGGTCAGGCCCTTGCGGGGCCGGGGGCTATTGGTCGCGGCAGCCGAGTCAGCCATCATCCTGTTCCTATGCCAGTACTGACCTCTCATGGTAGCAGCGGGGAAGGCCCCGCGCAAGCGACCGGGGTCATGGAGGCTCTAATGGATTGTCCTGCGTCGCGCCGAAACAAAAAGGGGGAAGCAACGTATCGCTTCCCCCTGGACCGCCTGACGTGGGAGACTAGGCCAGCTTGTACCGCTTCTTGAACCGCTCGACGCGGCCCGCCGTATCCACCAGGCGCTGCTCGCCGGTGTAGAACGGATGGCACTTGCTGCACACGTCCACGCGCATTTCCGACTTGGTGGCGCCGATGGCAAAGGTGTTGCCGCACGCGCAGACGACAGTCGCCTTCATGTACGGGGGATGGATGTCTGGTTTCACGATGTCGCTCCCGCGCTCGCGGTCTCTTCGACGACCAGCGGATAGACGCTGATGCGCTTGCGCAGCTTGGTGTGGTGCTCGAACTTCACCTTGCCGTCAATGAGCGCGAAGATGGTGAAGTCGCGCCCCAGGCCAACGTTGCGGCCCGGGAAGAACTGGGTGCCGCGCTGCCGCACGAGGATATTGCCGGCGCGCACGACCTGCCCGTCGTACCGCTTGACACCGAGCCGCTGGCCCTGGCTGTCGCGGCCGTTATGTGTGCTGCCTGCGCCTTTCTTATGTGCCATACATGTTCACCTGCCCTGAGTTGCGCCGGGCGACGCCTAGCCCTCGATGCTCCTGATGCTCAGCCGCGTGAAGGACTGCCGGTGCCCCGTCCTGCGCCGATAGCGGACCTTGCGCTTGTACTTGAATATCACGATCTTGGCCGCGCGGCCATGCTCCACGATCTGGGCGCTCACCTTGGCCCCCGGCACCGTGGGCGTGCCAACAGTGACGTTGCCTGCCCGTGAAACCATCAGGACGTCCGTCAACTCGATGGGGTCGCCCTTCTCGCCGGGGAGCTTCTCCACGTCGAGCGTGTCGCCCTCGTGGACCTGGTACTGCTTGCCGCCTGTTTTGATAACCGCGTAATCGTTCATATCTCACCCGCAAAACCCAACTATAGCGAAGAACGCCGTCACTGTCAAGGTGACCGCATCCCTGGGTTCTCTTGCCTTCGGGTGTAGTCCAGTTTATGCTTGGGCCAAATCGATCTGGAGGCCAAAGCCATGCGCAAGTCCCCCTGCAAAAGCTGGCTAGAGGTCGCGTCAGGTACGCGCGAACTCTTCGAGGACTAGGAATATGGAAGAGAAAAAGGCGCAACGAATACCCAGTCTCGATTTGGCTTGGGATTGGGTCAAGGACGTTTTAGAGGAACAAGTAAAAAGCGCTGAATTTTACTCTAACAAAGCAATCCAGATATTCAGCTTCGCAACCGCTGTAGCAGGTATTGCGATTCCACTCAGACTGAAAGAGCCACTTCAAAGCATCCAATTCATTCCTGATAGCTTATCCACCCTAATCGCACTAGCAGCGTACATACTCGTTTCAGGTTTTACGCTAACTCTTCTGTGGGGCAAAGACCTCACCCTTCTACGAAACCCCATTACGATGCGTGAGGATTTCTGGAATTTGGAGCCTCAAGACTTCAAAGTACAAATACTAACTCACATGGAAGATGCTTTCACGGAAAATGCAAAGATACTCCGAACCAAAACTTGGATGCTGCGAGGGGTAATCGCTAGTTCGGCGACGGAGATACTATTTATTATACTTTCTCTACACCCGTGGCTATGACTTCTTACGTCCTTCAGTTCTTTGATTTTCGGGTCACGTGAATCCTAGGAGAATGAGTAGTTGTCTTTGGCTTTGGCCTGGGCTTGGGCAACTCTTTCTTTTTACTCATAGCCGAGGCAGCATACCATGAGGCTCAAACCTAAAGCAAGAGAAACGGCCTCCCTGTCTTTCCGGCGTTCCCCCTGCTACTATACGGGGCATGTCGCGCCCCGTGAGTATACAATTCCTCGTCGGCCTCGTGCCTGTCGTCGCCATCTGCGTAGCGTGTACGCCAGCCACGGGCGCGCCACCGGTGAGCGTCGCGCCGTCTCCCGCGCTCCCTTCCATGGCGGGGCCGCCCGCTGACACGCCGACGCCGCTCGCCCTGCCGACGAGCACACCCGCGCACGTGCCCACCGTGGCTGCCATCCCGTCGCCGACAAGCGCTCCGAGGCCGACGCCTCCTTCCGCGGAAGGACCGCAGCCGACCCCAACTCCCACGCCACCCGCTCGTGGGGTGGGGGTCGCCGTTGACGTGGTGGCGAAGGGGCTAGTCACACCCTGGGCCATTGACTTCGCGCCCGATGGCCGCATCTTCCTCACCGAGCGTCCGGGCCGTGTCCGCGTCATCAGAGACGGGCGGCTGGAGGCCGCGCCGTGGATGACGCTGGACGTGGTGGAGCGGAGCGAGTCCGGGCTGATGGGGCTTGCCCTTGACCCGCAATTCGCTCGGAACGGCTACGTCTATGTGGCCTACACCTATCGCGGCGGCGACGGTCGCCTGCTGGACCGCCTGGCGCGCCTGCGCGAGGACCCGGCCTCCGGCAAGGGCGTGCTGGACAGAGTGCTGTGGGACGGCGTACCCGGCGGGAGCATCCACGACGGCGGGCGCGTCAAGTTCGGGCCGGACGGCAATCTCTACTGGACGCTCGGCGAGGCGGGAAACGCGGCGCTGGCGCAGGACATCTCATCGCTCAACGGCAAGGTCCTGCGCCTCAACCCGGACGGGGCAGTGCCCGCGGACAACCCCATCCCCGGCTCGCCCGTGTATTCCTACGGCCACCGGAACCCCCAGGGGCTGGCCTGGCAGCCCGGCACGGGCCGCCTGTACGCCACGGAGCACGGCCCCAGCGGCGGCTTGCAGGGGTGCTGCCGCGACGAGGTGAACCTCATCGAGCCGGGCAAGAACTACGGCTGGCCGGTCATCGCCGGAGGCCAGACGCGGGAGGGCATGGTGTCTCCTGTCATTCAGAGCGGGGACACCGTGACGTGGGCGCCGGGCGGCGCCGCGTTCGTGACCCGCGGGCCGTGGGCGGGCTCGCTCCTCTTCACCGGACTGCGCGGCCAAGCGCTGTACCGCGTCACCCTGGACCCGCGTGACCCGCGCAAGACGCTCGGTCTGGAGGCCCTGTTCGAGCAGCGGTACGGACGGTTGCGCGACGTAGTCGAAGGACCGGACGGCGCGCTCTACGTCCTGACCAGCAACCGGGACGGACGGGGGAACCCCTCGGCGGACGATGACCAGGTGCTGCGGCTGACCTTTAGGGATTAGCGCCGGACTAGCGGCTTGACGAGCGGGGTGTCTGAGGGGCGAAGCCCCGTTGCCGGGGGTCTGGGGGTGTCCCCCAGATTCAATCTCTTCCCCCTTCCTGTCCAGGAAGGGGGACAGGGGAATGGTCGAAAGGGTACTTCAATACCCTGCTAGCCACCCTTCCGCCGGACGGGCGGGAGCCGCCGATTCCGGCGTCTTAGCCGCACCACCAGCACGATGGCCGACCACACGGCGAGCGCCGCCACCAGCACGAACGCGACGTTCTGCCCCATCCACAAGCGCACCCCTTCAAACCAGTCCGGCGGGGCCGAAACCAGCAGCACGAGCACGACGACCACCACCGCGAGGAACGCCACGTACCGCCAGACCCATCCTTCCGTGGAAGGACCGCGGGGCCGGCGTGGTGGGATGGGTGGGACGGGGGAGCGCCGCGCGGGTCGTGCCATAGGGCCATTGTACCTGCTGGCGCGGCCCGGCGCTACGGGAGAAACGATGGTGCCCCCGGGGCGAATCGAACGCCCGACGCGCGGCTTAGGACGCCGCCGCTCTGTCCGACTGAGCTACAGGGGCACATCTCCTAGTGTACCACGGCAGGCGCGCGGGAATACAGACGGACGGCGGAATACGCTTGCCCGTGCTATGATAGACAAGGGAAGGGCAAGCGAAGGCGTTGGGGGGAGTTCTCCCCGCCATCGTCGGAGGTCGTCGTGTTCCGTTTCTTGTCCCTCCGCCTGCAGACCCTCCTCTTGCTTCTGGTGCTCCTGGCCCTCGTTCCCGCGCTGGCCGTCACGTACTACACGGCTGAGCAGCAGCGCGACCATGCGACAAAGGAAGTGCAGGCACAAGCGCTTGGGTTAGCCCGGACCGCCGCCGGCAGCTACGAGGATCTTGTCCAGGACGCGCGGCAGCTCCTCTTCACGCTGGTGCATCTCCCGGAGGTGCGCGGCGGCGCCCCTGACGTCTGTAACACTCTCCTTGGCGACATACGGGGCATCCACCCCTCCTATACCGCCATCATCGTGGCGGACGCCGGCGGCAACGTGTGGTGCAGCACTCCGAAGCAGAATGACCATCTGAACGTAGCTGACCGAGTGTCTGTTCAACGCGCCGTCCAGAGACTCGACTTTGCGATGGGTGACTATAGACCCGGCAATGCGGTCTGGGCAGGAGGCGTCGGTTTCGCCTATCCCATTCTGGACGAGTATCGTCAGGTCCGGGCGGTCGTCGCGCTCGCCGTGGATCTCGCCTCGATTGAAGAGTTGGGTTCCCGCACCGGCCTGCCGCCAAGCGCCGTGCTCACCGTCGCGGACAGCAAGGGAATGATCCTGGCCCGCTATCCGGACGCCAGGGACTGGGTCGGTAAAATAGCGCCTGACGGCGCCACCGTGCGACGCGCGCTGGCCCAGTTGAAAGAAGGCACGGTCAGGTTTACCGGTCCGGACGGAACGCCCCACCTCTACGGCCTGGCGCGGAGCACCGCCCCTGATGGCGAATCCCTGTACATCAGCGTTGACATACCTGCGGATGTGGTATTCGCTGAGGGAAACCGTGTATTCCAGCGGAGCCTCGTTGCCCTGGGGATCGTGGGCCTGCTTGCTCTCATAGCCACATGGTGGTTCGCGAAACGCTTTGTCCTGCGCCCCGCGAAGGCGCTGGTGGACGCGACCCGTCGCCTCTCCGCGGGCGACCTGGCCGCGCGCACGGGCCTGCCGCACACGCGGAATGAGGTGGGTGAGCTGGCCGGGGCATTTGATCAATTGGCGGGATCCCTGCAGCGTCGCCAAGCGGAGGCCGCGCGAGCTTCGGAAGCGCTCCGGCACAGCGAGCGGCGCTTCCGGGGCCTCACGGAAAACGCCTCCGATATAGTGGCGATTATCGGCAGCGACGAGCGATTTCAGTATATTAGCTCCTCTGCCCAGCGTCTGCTCGGCTACACGCCCGAAGAGATTATGGGACAGAGCCTCCGCATATACGTGCACCCTGAGGATGTCCCAATGGTCATCCAGGCCGTGGCGCAGGCGGCCCAGGCGCCGGGTGCGATCAGTCGTACTGCTGCCCGTGTCCGGCGCAAGGACGGCTCCTGGCGCATTCTGGAAGGCATTGTGAAGAATGCTCAGGGCGACCCGGCGGTTGGGGGGATGATTGTTAATCTTCGCGACATCACCGAGCAGCGGAATGCCCAGGAGCGCATCCAGCAGCAGCTTCAGGCCCTGGACAACCTGTATGCGAGCGCCCGGAAGCTCACGGAGAGCCTGGACATGCGCACGCTGGTGGACAACGTGACACGCGCGTGCGTGGATACCTACGGCGCCCGACTGGCCTGGCTGGGCGCCGCCGAGCCGGACGGGGCCGTGCGTCTGCTCGGCTACTACCCCGGCAAGGAGGACTACCCGCGCCAGATCAGCGTGCGCTGGGACGAGCAAATCGAGGGAGAGGGACCCGCCGGCCGGGCCATCCGCAGCGGCGTCCCGTCCGTGAGCCTGGACATCGCCACCCATCAGGGCTGGGCGCCGTGGCGCGCGCTGGCGCTCTCCCAGGGCTTTACGTGCGCCGTCGCGCTGCCACTTATAAGCCAGGGCAAGCCCTTCGGCGTCCTGGTGCTGCTGGGAGACCAGCCCCGCGCCTTCACATCCGAGCGCCTTGAGACCCTGCAGGCGTATGCTCACCAGGCCGCGACCGCGCTGACCAACGCCCGGCTGTTTGACGAGGGCAAGCGCCGCCTGGACCAAGTGCAGGCCCTGCGCAGGGTGGATTTAGCTATCACGTCCAGTCTGGACCTGCGCGTGACTCTAGGCGTGGCCCTGGACCAGGTCGCCACCGTACTGGGCGTGGACGCCGCCGCCGTGCTGCTGCTCAACTCAGGCACGCAGATGCTGGAGTACGCCGCCGGGCGCGGGTTCCGCGGCAGGGAGATTGAGCGCTCCCTCGTGCGCGTGGGCGAGGGCCCGTCTGGCCATGTCGCCCTGGAGCGGCGCGTCGTCCACTTCGGCAACATCCCTGAGATGAAAAATGGGTTCAAGCGAACAAAGCTTATAGCGGACGAGGGGTTTGTCAGCTATGTCGGCGTGCCGCTCATCGTCAAGGGCCACGTCAAGGGCGTGCTGGAGGTCTTTCACCGCGCGCCGTTCCAGCCGGAAGACGAGTGGCTGGAGTTCCTTGACGCCCTGGCGGGCCAGGTGGCCATTGCCATTGACGAAGCGGCCCTGTTCAACGACCTGTACAGGGCGAACGTGGACCTGACCCTGGCCTATGACACCACACTGGAAGGCTGGGCGCGCGCCCTGGAGTTGCGCGACTACGAGACGGCCGGCCACAGCCGCCGGGTCAGCGAGCTGACGACGCGCCTGGCCCGGGCGATGGGCGTGAGCGAGACGGATATGGCCCACGTGCGGCGGGGCACCATGCTCCATGACGTGGGCAAACTGTCCATCCCGGACACCATCCTGCTCAAGTCCGGGCCTCTCACCGACGAGGAATGGTCAGTGGTCCGCAAGCATCCCACGTACGCCTTCGAGCTGCTGTCGCCCATCCCCTACCTGCGCCCCGCGCTCGACATCCCCTACTGCCACCACGAGCGGTGGGACGGAACGGGCTACCCCCGCGGGTTGAAGGGCGAGCAAATCCCGCTCTCGGCGCGCATCTTCACCCTCGTGGACGTGTGGGACGCCCTGACCAATGAGCGCCCGTACAAAAAGGCCTGGTCGGTGGAGGATGCCCGCGCGTACATGCGCTCC
Organism: Dehalococcoidia bacterium; assembly: GCA_030648205.1. Taxonomy (NCBI): domain Bacteria; kingdom Bacillati; phylum Chloroflexota; class Dehalococcoidia; species Dehalococcoidia bacterium. The sequence continues at coordinate 10,133 of JAUSIH010000035.1, forward strand.
CAGTCTGGCGCCCACTTCGACCCGAAGGTGGTGGAGGTCTTCCTGGCGTTGTCCTAGTGTACTGTCTTGGAAATTCGTGGCATAAATCCGCGGGGTGCAGTCCTTCCTCGGAAGGACGCCGGGGTCTGGGGTGTCCCCAGATTCTCCTTTCATCCCCCTCTCCCAGCTAGGAGAATGGGACCGAGGGGGTGAACTCCGAGCAGCAGGGCGCTCGAATTAATCAACGGATTAACAACTCAGGACACTGGAGCGTTGGGACACGTCTAATACTCGTCAGAGGAGAGCTCCAATGGCGGACACAGTGATGATTGCCGCCGGTGACACAGGGGCCTCTGACTGCACGATGTCTTTGATAATGTGACGCAAGGAGTACCAGGTTATTCAGGGTGTCATGACGTTTGGACGTAAAGCTACAACAATTCCAGATGTCCCCTTCGGGAGTGCAGGGTATTTTGAGAATTCCCCGGAGATCGACGCTCCTGAAGATATAAAGCCGACAATCACGCAAGCTTTACGGAAGGCAGAAAGTTAGGGATGGAGCAATGCTTTACTCCTCCCGTGACCCCCTGAGGCGCAGTCGCCGGACCCAGGCGGCGAGGTCGGCGCGGCGCAGGTAGAAGAAGTGGTCGGTCGGGCCCGCGCCGTGGCCGACGGGGAACCCGCCGCGGATGGCCTCCGTCACATATGCCTTGGCGAGCGTCACCGCCTCCCGCAGCGTCCGGCCACGGGCCAGGTGCGTGGCGATGGCCGCGGCGTAGGTGCAGCCGGTCCCGTGGGTGTGCGGCGTGTCTATCCACTCGCCGGGGATGACGTGCGCGCCGCGACGCGTCACGAGCACGTCCGTTGCCCGTCCCTCGCGCAGGTGGCCGCCCTTGACCAGCACGGCGCGCGGGCCGTCGTCGAGCAGTCGGCGCCCCGCATCCTCGGCGTCGCGCAATGAGCGGACGCGCCGGCCGGTGAGCGCCGCCGCCTCGTGCGCGGTGGGCGTGAGCAGCGTCGCCAGCGGGAACAGCTCTTTGCGAAGCGCCTCGACGGCCCCCTCGTCGAGCAGGCGATGGCCGGACGTGGAAAGCAGCACCGGGTCGAGGACGTAGAACGCCGGGGCATAGTGGCGAAGGCGGTCGGCGACGGCCCGGACGACTCGCGCGCTGCCCAGCATGCCGCTCTTGACCGCCGCGACGGGCATGTCGCCGAAGACGGCGTCGAGCTGCGCCGCGACGAGTGCGACGGGGAGCACCCGCGCGAGGACGACGCCGCGGGTGCTCTGCGCCGTCACCGCAGCGATGACCACCGCGCCGAAGCCGCCGCTCGCCGATATGGCGCGCAGGTCCGCCTGGACTCCCGCGCCGCCGCTGGAGTCGGAGCCGGCGATGGTGAGGACTACTTTCAACGACCTGCCTCCCGCGCGTTATGGCTGATGGGGATGCAGAATAGCACCGGCAAGCTGACGACGCAAGTGGACCGCGGCTGTGGATAACAAGGGTGCGGCCCCGTGCATTGAATACCAAAGCCGCCTGCGCTATAATCTGCTAAAGCTCTCAGCGCCGCGGGTGCGCCACGTGTCGAGAAGGGGACGGACGCGCGCGGGGGGACTATCATGCCGATAGACAAGAAGTGGCTTCTGCTCCCCATGGTCGTGAGCCTGGCCGTCGGCGTCGTGTCGCTGATCAACGACCAGGTGCTGACGGGCATCGCCACCTTCTTCTTCGCCCTCGTCTGCCTCGTCCGCGTCCTGTCGAAGGACGACGAGACCAGCGACCACCCCCAGTTCTAGCGTCCCGTCCCGTACATTCACGGCACAAACCCATGAGGGCGCAGGGCCGCCCTACGGCCCACCGGAGGGTGTGGGAGGTGTCCTCCCACAAACGTGCTTCTTCCCCCTTCCCCTGCAGAGCAGCCGAGGGGCTCGGAATGATTGAACATGCGGACGCGGTCGCTATCCCATCGTAGAGGTGCAGGGGCGAAGCCCCCGCCGGAAGGCGTGGGAGGTGTCCTCCCACAAACGCTTTTTCCTGCCCCCTTCCTGCGAGGAAGGGGGCAGGGGGATGGTCGAAAACCCTGAAAGGCTGCATGACAGACACCGCGCCTGACGCAGCGGAGCGCGAGCGCCGCACCGGACTCCTCATCGTGCACACCGGCGCCGGCAAGGGCAAGACCACCGCCGCGCTGGGCGTGATGCTGCGCGCATGGGGCCGCGGGTACAAGGTCTGCGGCATTCAGTTCATCAAGAGCAAGACCGCCAACTACGGCGAGCACCGCGCCGCCAAAAAGCTGGGCATTGACCTCATCCCCATGGGCGCGGGCTTCACCTGGCTCTCGAAGGACATCGAGAGCGACATCGTGTTGGCGCACAACGCGTGGGAGCTGGCCCGGCAGCGCATCGCGTCCGGCGACTACGACGTGGTCGTGCTCGACGAGTTCACCTACGCGCTGCAGTACGGCTGGGTCCCGCTGGAGGAGGCGCTGCGGGCGCTCAAAGAGCGGCCCGCGTGGGTGCACGTTATCGTCACGGGCCGCAACGCTCCCCCGGAGCTGGTTGACGCCGCGGACCTGGTGACGGAGATGCGCGAGGTCAAGCACCCGTACAAGCGCGGCGTGAAGGCGCAGCCGGGCATCGAGTTTTAGGCGAGGAGGCACGGCGCGCCACTGCACACTGTCATTCCGAGCCCACAGAAAAACACGGAATCTCTCCGTATCCGCCGTGTCATTCTGAGCGCACCTAAGAATCTAAGGCTGCTTCACAGAGCAGGACTGTAGTTCCAGCGTGTCACCGGGCGGGTGGCGGCGTAGACTGCAAGGCAGAAGGCTGAGGGGTGATAACAAAGTGAGCAACGACGAGGAGAGAGAACGGGAGCCCCGCTTTGCGAAAGCCGTAAGGCAGGGGTAAAGTCCCGTTTTAGCCACCAGATTAGCTTTGGAGCAGCTTGAGCAAGTTTTTCACCTGTTCTGTGACCGAGAGACGCTGGTGATTATAGCGCCAAACATACTCCGCCAGGTAGAGGGGTAGCTGCTCCTGTCGGATACCTCCTTTGGCTGCCAGTCGCCGTTTCAGGTAGCCTCAGAAGCCTTCCAGCCCATTGATTTGGCTTCCGGGTAGGATCCGAACCTACGACCTTGCGGTTGGCAGCCGCCAGCTCTACCGCCGAGCTCACAAATGCAGGGGCAGGACTCGTGGTTTCTAATCGTACAGATACCGGGTGCAACGGTGCTCAACAGTCCCTACGGGTCCCAACCGTGTCTCTCCGCGCGCCTTCGCCGCTACGCCCCGGCGTTCTACGTCCTCGACCCGGTGCTGCTTTCCACGTCCGGCCATCGCCTGCTCGACGAGGGGGCCGTCGAGGCGCTTCGCAAAGAGCTGTTCCCGCTGGCGACGCTGCTCACGCCCAACGCGCACGAGGCGGCGGCGCTCACCGGCCTGCGCGTCCGCTCATTGCGCGACGCCGAGGATGCGGGACGCCGACTGCTCGAGGACGGCCCGCGCGCCGTGCTGGTCAAGGGCGGCCACCTGCTCGACGGGCGGGCCTCGGACGTCCTCGTGACCCGTCGCGGCGCGCACGTCGTCCCCGGCGAGTGGATTGACACGCCGCACACCCACGGGACGGGCTGCACCTACGCCTCGGCCATCGCCACGCACCTGGCCCGCGGGCGGCGACTGCGCGAGGCGGTCACGCTCGCGAAGGCATACGTGACGGAGGCCATCCGCGGCGGCTTCCCCGTCGGCCACGGCGCGGGCCCGACCGACCACTTCTTCTACCTGCGCCGCGCCGACCTCGCCGCCTGGGTCCGGCGGCTGCGCCTCAGGGGGACAAGGGGGGAGTAGGGGGAAAGCAATGAGGCCCCGGCCTGCTCTCAGGCGGTCACGCGCCGACGTTCCTGGGTGGTGTGCCGGTTGTGTTCCTCGTCATTCCTGCAGAAGCAGGAATCCAGAGGATGTCTCCGCTTGCCTGTTTCTAGAAGCTATTCCAAAAATCGGCTTCATGGTGAGCTTGTCGAACCATGAACGGAAAAATCACCGCTCACCCTGAGCTTGTCGAAGGGTGGGCAGACATTTTGGAATGACCTCTAGACACCGGCTTCCGCCGGTGTGACGGATAAAGCCCCTATCCCTGCTGCGTCAAACTGGAACGCTATCCGTTCCTGGCGGCCCTCGCCAGTCGCTGGTCAAAGGTGGCCAGGGATGCGCCCAGCAGCCGGGCCAGGTAGAGATAGCTCGCGTCGTAGACGGTGAGATCGGCGTCCAGAGCGAGACGCAAGACCGCCGCGTGGTCCACCTCGACCCAGCGGATGGGCAGCGCCAGGGCTGTCTGGAGCGCCTCGGTGAGGGCGCCGAGTTTCTGTGGGTACACCGTGGCTTTTCTCCGGGCAATGCTCGCAAGCTCATAGGCCAGGAGGGAGGGCGCATACAGGTCGGAGCGCTCGATGAGGGCTGCGGCTTCCTGAGATCGAGGCTCGTCATAGCACCAAGCCGCTACAACGGAGGCGTCCACCACCCTAGCGGGCATCGCGCAATTCTCGGATCCAGAGGGTCGCCTCGTCGCCGGTCTTCAACCGGAGGGCCTTAATGCGCCTGTCGGCCTCTTCAAACGAGAGGGAGCTGGGACCGACGGCCTCCTCCAGGATGGCCATCAGCTCGCCCTGGAGGGAGCGATGATGGCGCTTCGCTCTCTTCCGGAGCTTGTCCACCAGGTTATCCGGGACGTTTTTGGCCGACAGGTTGACGGGCACGAATTGCCTCCAAAATGCATCCGTTTTGGATGCATTCTAGAATCAGGGCGTCGGGATGTCAATCCTTTGTGCGGTATGCGGCGTGGGGCCGGCGACTGCGTCTCAGGGGGTCAAGGGGGGAGTGAGGGGGCAAGGACGCCCTGGGTGTGTACCCGCTCCGCAAGGGCGTCATATATCCCCTGTCTAGCGGAATATGTTATCCTCTGGCTAGCTCCGTTCGCCAGCACACGTTCTTGAACCGCCGCCATCATAGGAGGCTGTCATGGCGCTGAGCCAGGAAGAACTGCGAGATATCGTCTCCGAGCTGGCCTCTCGCCCCAAGCACGAGAAGGTCCGTGCCCTTATTTATCAGCTCTTGGTCAAGGGCCTTGGCGCTAGCAGCTCTGAGGTTGACTTCGAGAAGCAAGTCCCTGAAGTGCGCGGGCGCATCGACGCGCTCCTGGGCAGGACGGTCTTTGAGTTCAAGTCCGACCTCCGCAAAGAACTAAAAGACGTCGAGAAAAAGATGCCTGACTATCTGGGTCAGCGCGAAAAGGAGACCGGAGAGCACTTCGTTGGTATTGCCACAGACGGTGCCACGTTCATTCCATACGAGTTGCGTGCGGGCAAGCTGCGCTCACTGGCATCCTTCATATCTTCCATTGACAAGCCTAGGGAACTGCTCCTGTGGCTCAGTTCCGCCGTAGCCGTCAGCGCGGAGTTGGAGCCAACGCCGGAGGTGGTGCGGCGAGAATTGGGGCGTGACAGTCTTGCCTGGCAGGTGGCACATCAGGACTTGGGGGTGCTGTGGAATGAAGTGGGAGAGCACCCAGACGTCAAGCTCAAGCACGACTTATGGGCACGTATGTTGGAGCGCGTCTACGGCTCTCCGGTAGAGGCGGAAGCGCTTTTCTTTCAGCATACTTACCTGTCCATCATAGCCAAAACTATGGCAATGCATGTCATCGGCATTGAAATGCCAGAGCCTTCGGCCCTTCTGGAAGGGAAGGCCTTCCGTGAGGCTGGCATCGGAGGCGCTGTGGAGTCCGACTTCTTCGATTGGGTGCTTTCGTCGGGGCGCGGGCCAGACCTGGTTAAGCGCATCGCCTTGCAGGCAGGCCGCTTCCGCCTCAAGGATGTCCAGACCGACGTGTTGAAAGGACTTTATGAGTCCCTGATAGACCCGGAGCAGCGCCATGAGTTAGGAGAATACTACACCCCAGACTGGCTCGCCGCCCGCATGTGCCAACGGGCCATAGACAAGCCTCTGAAGCAGCGCGTGCTGGACCCCGCCTGCGGCTCCGGCACCTTCCTGTTTCACGCAGTGCGACGCTTTCTTAACGCAGCCGACGAAGCGGGACTCTCCAACCGCGAAGCCCTTGAAAGGGCTTGCGGCCAGATTTTCGGCATAGACGTGCACCCAGTAGCCGCACAAATTGCCCGCGTTACTTTTTTGCTAGCCCTTGGGCAAAACCGCCTGGCTGACAGGCCTTCACACCTGGCTATCCCCGTATATATGGGCGACTCCCTTCAGTGGAACACAGGCGGCCTCCTGGCGGACCGCGAGGTTCTCATTGAAGTGCCAGACTGCCCAGACCTTTTGGAGTTTCCCTTTGAAGTCGCACGCGACCCCAGCCTATTCGATGAAGTCATAGGTCGCATGCTCATGCTTAGCCACCAGGACTCCCCTGAACAGGGCCTTGCCAACTGGCTGGCCGGTGAGCATAGCCTCAATAAGGATGCTATTGAAAAGCTCGTCCACACCTACGCCATTCTCAGAAACCTGAATAAAGAGGGGCGAAACCATATTTGGGGATTCGTGGCCCGTAACCTGGTACGTCCCGTCTGGCTGTCCCAGGAAAGTCAGCGCGTCGACGTGGTCGTTGGCAATCCGCCCTGGCTCTCTTACAGATATATGTCTTCTCAGATGAAGGAGCGCTTCAAAGAAGAGTGTCAACGGCGCGGACTTTGGGCTGGAGGCAAGGTTGCGACTCATCAAGACCTGTCAGGATATTTCTTCGCCAGGTGTGTGGAGCTTTACGCCAAGGCGGGCGGGCTGATTGCCTATGTTATGCCTTACGCAGCTATGAGCCGCCAGCAGTTTGAAGGGTTTCGTTCAGGAATCTACGCTACACGCAAAGGCAAGGATTGGGGGCAGGTCTTTGCCACCGTGGAATTCACCGAGGGATGGGAATTCAGCGACAAAGTACAGCCACTGTTTCCTGTGCCATCGTGTGTACTCATCGGCCGCTCAGGTCACAGCATGCAGGGAAGTGTGCTGCCTTCTAAAGTAATGGTTGCAGAAGGGGTACTTCCCCGGCGTGATGCTTCTGAAAAGGAAGCTAGTAAGGCCCTGAAGTGGTATGAGAAGACTTGGCCAGCAACCGTGGACGAGGATACACAGTGGTCGCCTTATCGGGAAATTTTTCGTCAGGGTGCCACAATTGTTCCAAGGGCGCTTTGCGTGGTCGAGTATGCGGCTACGAGTGGACTTGGTGTTAACCCCACGGCCCCAGTCGTTCAGAGCCGCCGCACCAGCCAGGAAAAGGTGCCGTGGAAGAACTTGCCTGTGCCTGATGCCCACAAGCAAAATATCCCTCTGTTGCGAGGGAACGTAGAGGCGGAGTTCATTATGCCTCTGTACCTTGGAGAATCGGTGGCACCTTTCAGGCTTCTGGAGCCTGTGCTAGCCGTCATACCATGGGACTCAAAGAAAAAACATCTGATGGAATCGACCGCTGCCCAAAAATGTGGGTACGCTCACCTGGCGGGCTGGCTCAAAACGGCAGAGGCGTTATGGGCGCAACATCGTCAAAGTGACATGACACTTCTTGAACGTTGGGACTATCATGCAGGTTTGCTGAATCAGTTCCCTGTACCGCCAACGCGTGTTGTGTACTCTGCATCGGGTACGCTTCCAGCTGTAGCTGTCCTTCGTGACAAGTCCGCTGTTATTGAGCATGGGTTGTACTGGCTAGCAAGCGAGAGTGAACAAGAAGCCTACTATCTCACGGCGTTACTTAACAGTGAGACCGCACGTCTAAAAGCAGAGCATCTTCAAAGCCGCGGCCAGTGGGGCGCTCGCCACTTCGACAAGGTAATGCTATCGCTGCCTATCCCAAACTTCGACAGCAAAAACAAACTGCATCAGAATTTAGCAAGGGCGGCTGAAAAAGCAGAGAAAGTGGCTGCCAGCGTGCCTCTGAAAGAAGGAACGCACTTCGTAACAGTAAGAGGCCGCATACGGGAAGCCCTCAAAGAAGACGGCATTTCAGGCGAAATAGACAAGTTGGTAAAAGAGCTATTGGGATAGGTACTGTTTGCTTTGTAGTGGCATTGGTTCTGCCTATCGGAACAGGCTGAGCAACCAGGTTCGTCTCCTCCGCGCTCAGCGGCGGCAGCGCCGCCTGGGCCGGCGTCCGCCCGCCCCGCCTCAGTGTCACCCTCGCCTTGCCCTTTCGCTCCCGCCGTTCTTGCGGATAACACACGTCATGTTTTCATCCCGCCGCGCTGCGCTTTCCAATCCCCAACCCCCAACCCCTGGCCCCTCCTCCCCCGCCACCCGCCCCTTGCCCCACCCCGAAACCACACGCTACCCTGTTACGGAACGCATGTCTGGCCAGCAGTACCCTCGACAGGACGGCCCTCGTCGGCCCGGTAGGGGCGGACCAGCGTGTCCGCCCGTCGCCGTTCACCGGCCCCGACCAGACATAACAGGAACAAATACCCTTAATGCACCCCGCAGATAGAGCGGCCAGATAGGAAAAGCCCCGCGAAAAAAATAAAACAATTCAAATCCCCGTCTGCACGGCGGAGAAGGTGAGATAGCACCAACCCCCAACCCCTGCCCTTGCCCGCGCCTACCGGAACAGGCTGAGCACGAGGTCCATCTCCTCCGCGCTCAGCGACGCCAGCCCCGACGCCGACATGTTCTCCTTCGCCTGGTCCGGCGTCTTGCAGCCCGGGATAACCGTGGACACCGCCTCGTTGTCCAGCACGAACCGCAGCGCCGCCTGCGCCAGCGTCCGCCCATCCGTCTCCAGCGCGCCCTTCACGTGCCGCGCCGCCGCCGCAAGCGCCTCCTGGTAGCGCGGCGGGAAGTTGTGCCGGATGTCGCCGTGCGTGAACGCCGACGCCGCGTTGTACTTGCCCGAAAGGAACCCGTTGGCGAGCGGCTCCCGCGCGATGATGCCGACGTTCTCCGCCCGCGCCGCCGGGAACACCTCCTTCGCCATGCTCTGGTTCACGATGCTGTACACAAGCTGAATCGTCTCCGGCCGTCCGTCCTCGATGCACGCCATCGCCTCCTCCGGCGTGAATATCGAGACGCCGTAGTGACGAATCTTGCCGCCGCGCTTCAGCTCGTCCATCACGTCGAACACGCGCCCGTCGCGGATGACCTCCAGCGACGGGTTGTGAAGCTGGTACAGGTCAATCGCCTCGCGGCGCAGGCGCCTCAGGCTCTGCTCGCAGGCGTAGGCGACGTACTTGGGGCTGAAGTCCATCACCGTGACGTTGCCGTAGAAGTTGCCGCCCACCTTCGTCGCGATGAGCACCTCCGGCGACTCGCTCAGCGCCTCTCCCAGCAGGTCCTCGCTGTGGCCGTGGCCGTACATGTCCGCCGTGTCGAAGAAGTTGCAGCCCATCTCGACCGCGCGCAGAATGGAGCGGAGCGATGCCGTGTCGTCCGTCGGCCCGTACGAGTTGCCGTGGCGATTGCCTGCGATGGCCCACGCCCCGAAGCCGACCTCGGAGACTTGCAGGCCCGTGCGGCCCAAACGACGATAATGCATGATGCGTGATCCCTAAAACCAGCTAAAGTTCATCACTGACTCGGCAATGATGTCCGCCGCGTCCGATTCGGTGATAGGCTAGACGACGAGCACCTCGACCCCCTGCTCGCGCAGCGCGTTCACGAAGTCGGCCGGCGCCCCGTCATCGGTGATCAGCTTGTGCAG
>JAUSIH010000036.1 GCA_030648205.1 Dehalococcoidia bacterium
GTCACGGCGCCAGTGGTGAGCGAGCGGCTCCAGCCGAACTCCTCGGACATGGGCTTGAGGAACACGCTGAAAAGGAACCCCGTGAGGCCCGCCTTAACGAAACCGGCCAGGAACCCCACAAAAACGATAGCCCATCCGTGGTACACGCGACCGTGGACGACGTCGTCCAGCAGCGCCACGACTTTCATGCCGCGCCAGCCGTCCGCCCGACGCAGCCCTAGCCCACCGACCGCAGGAAGTCCAGCACCGCCTGGGCGCAGACGTCAGGATGCGTGTGCTGCACGAACCCACCCGCGCCCGGCACCATGAAGAGCCGCGCGCCAGGGATGAGCTGCTGCTGCTCGCGGTAGACCTCCGAAGGATGGCCGACGCTGTCCCCCGGCGCGATGACAAGAGTCGGCGCCTTGATGCGGCGGATCCGCTCGGTCAGGTCTTTCCCCTGCAGGTACCGCAACGTCTCCATAACCACCCAGGGCTTGGTGCGACTCATCTGCTGGGCGTACCATTCGGCAAGGGCGGGGTTGGCGTCCTTTCCCAGACGCCTGCTCATGGACGAACGCGCCCACGCCTCCACGCCGTTCTTTTGGACGAAGTCCGCCGACTCCCTGTAGTAAGGGCCGAGGAACTTGAACGGCGATGTGCTGGTGGTCAGACTCTTGACGCGCTCCGGGTACTGGTACGCGAACTGAAGCCCGATAGTCCCGCCCACTGTCTCGCCGACGAAGTGGACCTTCTGCACCTTCAGGTGGTCTAGGAGGCGCGCCACGTCCGTGGCGAAGCCCTCCACCGACCACGGATAACCCGACGGTGGCGCCGTGGAGTCGCCGAAGCCACGGGCATCCATCCGTATCACGCGGTAGTGGCGAGCCAGGATGGGCACCCAGGCCCACCAGAAGCGGTGATTCTTGCCGTTGCCGTGGTGGAGAAGGACGGTGTCAGGCGTGCGCCAGGGATCAGTGAAATCGTCAACACAGAAAAACATCTCCAGGGCGTCATCAATGCGGACGGTGGGCATAGAGGTCTCCTTTCAACCAAGTAGATGCGGGCCGCGCCTATGCTACATCAGCAGGCATCTGAGGGCAAGGCTTGGGCGAGGCGGACGACGCATCCAACGTCGCTCTGTCCCGTGGCCGGGCGCGGTGGACGAGTCAGCGTATTTCCCAAAAAATTCCCCTGAAACTCGCTGGGCGCATAGCTGGAAAATTACACGATTGCGCTATAATAAAAAAAGAGCGTTATAAGACTCAATGGTCACCATCCTAAAAGAAAGCGGAGCAAACACCCCTGAAATGAGCAGGGACACAATTGACCTCGATCACCAAAGCATCGTCTCTCCTCGGAATCTTCTCCGGCGGCGAGCATTTGTCACCGCTGTCGTCTTTTGCAAGTCCTCCATCTTTTCGGTCCCTGCTCAACCTCCCTGTAACTGGATGATTATTCCTTGACTCATCCTTATCACGAAAGGGGGTGACCCCACATGCCAGCAGCCAAGAAGGCCGCCAAGAAGGGCAAGAAGTAGCCCGACGCCCGGCGACCCAAAAGCAGAGAGACCTCGGCGGGAGGTCTCTCTGCTTTTAATGAAGGAATGTACTCTGGCCTCGCTCGGAGCAGTTGTGGTAGCATAACGAACAAATTGGGGCCTGGCCCGGAAAACCGTCCGCAGTAATTCTGCGTACTCTCTAGTGAAGGCCGGGCCCGGCACGAGGTTGCCGGTGGACTATACTCCGTTACAGGATGAAGACCTGGCGGCGCGCATCGCCCTGGGGGACCGAGAGGCGTTGGGCCTGATTTATGACCGGTACGCTCGCTTGGTGTTTTCGGTGAGTCTGCGCCTGCTCAGAGACAGTACGGTGGCGGAGGAGACCACGCAAGAGGTCTTTGTAAACCTATGGCTCCACGCGGGAACGTATCATGCGGACAAAGGCAAGTTTTCCACATGGCTGCTGAGCATCGCGCACAACCGCGCGGTGGACCAGCTCCGCCGCATGATCCGGGAGGGCAAGACCGTGCCGCTGGAAGGCCCCGAGATGGATCATGCCGCCTCGGATGGGCCGGACCCCGCGCAGGAGACCGCGCTCCTGGCGGACCGCCGGGCCGTCCGGCGTGGAGTGGACCAGTTGCCGCCTTTGCAACGCGAGGTCCTGGTCATGGCCTACTATCAAGGCCTCACCCAGGTGGAAATCGCGAACCAGTTGGGAGCGCCACTGGGGACTGTCAAGACGCGTATGCGTTTGGGTCTGCTTAAAATGCGGGACTTGCTCAGGAACCTCAATAGGGAGGAGAGCGATTCACGGTGATCAACGGTAGACGTCGCAGCCCACTGATCACGTGCGAGGATATGGGAGACCTCCTGGCGCCGTATGTCCTGGGGGCGCTGGACGCACTGGACAGAAGGCCTGTCGAGGACCATATGCGGGCGTGCGCCCCCTGCGCTCAGTTGGCGCACGAGTACCAGACGATAGCGTCGTCCCTGGCGTACGGCGTGTCCCTGGTCGAGCCGCCCCCCTCGCTGAAAGAACGGATCATGGCGCAAGTCGCGGTCATGCCACAGGCTGCCCGACCGCCGGCGCCTCCCCTAAGTCGCTGGCAGCGCCTGCGGGAGGGGCTGGACGTGTTCCTTAGACCACACGCCGCGGCGGTGGCCATGGCAGGCGCTTTGGGCATCGTCGCGCTGGCCATCTGGATCAGCGTCCTGCAGACGGAGATCTCCAACGGGCGCTCCGCAAACCAGGCGATGGCCTGGACTCTGGAGCAGCAGCAGCAAACGCTTGCCTGGGCCACCACACCCGCGGTGCGCAGGTACGCGATGGACGGCACCGAGTCAGCGCCGACCGCGTGGGCGACCATGCTGTATAAGCCCGCGCACGAAGAGGCCATGCTGGTGGCTGGAGACATGCCGGCCCTCCCTTCGACAAAGGTCTATCAGCTCTGGCTCGTCCAGGATGGAGTGCGCACGAGCGGCGGCACGTTTACCGTGGACGCCAACGGGCGTGGACAGGTGTTGGTCCGCGCGCCCCTGCCCATCACGTCATACCAGTCTATGGGCGTGACCGTGGAACCGATGGGCGGCAGCCCCGGCCCTACAGGCGCACGCGTGCTCAGAGGTCCATCCCAGAACAACCCATAGGAACAAGGCCTTATTCAAGGGAAACGAGGGCTGAAAACAGGGTGCGTGGCGGATGGCGGGCAGGTTCAGCGCCGTGACGAAGCGGAAAAAGGACGAATATGAGCTCGGGTAAAACGCGATGGCTTCTGGCAGCCATCGCCCTGGTGACGGCATTGCCCCCCGTTGTTGGTGTGTACCTCTGGCTCCAGAGCTGCGGGGCCAGGCAGCGCACATAAGGCCCACGAGCGCTTCCCTGGCTGGGCCGTCGCGCTTGTGCTACCATTGATGTCACGGCTAGCCGGGGAGGGACATGAAATGCTCGCTGTCCAGACAAAGGCCTTCAAGGAATGGGCCATCACGATACAGGCGCTTAGCGAAGGACGTCAGGTCCTGCTCCTGCGCAAGGGCGGCATCTATGAGGCGGGCGGCCGCTTCCAGGTGACTTCCCCAGAGTTCTTCCTGTATCCCACCCTTGAGCACCAGCGCGCCGACTTGCTGAAGCCCGAGTACCAACCGTGGCTGGCCCGCCTGCTGGCTGAGGACAGAAGCGACGGCAAGACGGTGACGCTCACCCACTATGCACGGGTCACCGACGTCTTTCAGGTCACCGAGCCGGCCAAGCTCAATGCGCTCGCTCCCTACCACATATGGAGCGACGCCTATGCGGAGGTCCGCCTCCACTGGAAACCGCGCACGCCCGTTTACGTCATGGCGCTGCGGGTCTATCGCCTGGCGCGACCGGACACGCAGCCCATCCTGCCCGCGTATGCGGGCTGCACGTCCTGGCTGGACATGGCGGATGGCATCACCCTGCAGGGCATGACGCCCGTCCTCTCCGACGACCAGTACGAGCAGCGAACACGCCAGATTAAAGAAGCCCTGGACGCGTAATTCACATCAGGACAACACGAAGGCCCCCGACACGCGTCGGGGGCCTTCTCCTTTTGACCGTGATGAGCCGAATGAACACTGGAGTGGTCCCTGTTCGTTCGACTCCTAAAGCCACCCTCGGCGTCGGAACAGGAGAAGCATCACCGCCGCGATAGCCCCGCCGACCACGAAGTGGGCCCAGAAGAGCCACGGTTCGCCCTGAAAGGGAAGCGGCACGTTCATCCCGTAGAGCCCTGAGAAGACCATGAACGGCAACATGACCGTAAAGACGATCGTCAGCACGCGCACGACTTCGTTGGTGCGCTGCACGTTCAACGTCATGTAGGTCTCGTTCAGACCCACGGTGACCTCCTTGGTGTCCTGAAGCTCCGCCCAGATGCGCTGGATGTGGTCAACCACGTCGTCAAAGTAGGCGGACAGGTCTTCATTCATGAAATCGAAGCGCTTGTGGGCCAGGTACTGGAGGACGGCCACCTGGGGCCGGATAATCCGGTGCAGGGCGATGATGTCCCGTCGGAGGATGGAAAGCTCGCGCACCGTCTCTTGCGTGTCCGCCTTCAGGACCTGGTCCTCCACACGCTCCACGTTCGACAGCACCTTGTTGACGATGGGGAAGCAGTAGTCCACCAAACGGTCCAGAATCCGGTATACAAGGTAGCCCGTGCCGCGGCCCATGACGTGCTCGCGAACGCGATGCTCTTCGCGGCACTCCTGAAACAGGCGGACCAGGGGCTTGAGGTCGCCGGCGTGGACGGTGACCACGTAGTCGGCGCCGACGAACATGGTCACCTGGCTTGGCTGGCTCACCCGCGTCTTCTTGTTGAAGACGGGGAAGTGGAAGAGCAGCAGGACATAGTCGTCGTACTCGTCAATCTTCGGGAGTTGGACGCGGCTGACGCAGTCTTCAAGGGCCAGAGGATGAAAGGAGTGGCTATCCCGCAGATAGCCTATCTCCCGGCTGGTAGGGCGCTCGATGTTCACCCAAGTAATCCCATGCCACTTGACGGACGGGAGGTTGGGGTGCCCCGCCTGAGCTTCCGTCGTGACCGCCATGCTCGCCCTTGCCCCCTAGAGCCGCGTTTGCGCAATATCCATTCTAACACGGGCACAAACAGGAGCATCAGCCGCCGGAGTGAGCACGGGCCCTTGTGCGCAAAAGCCTCGTCTTCGCGACGTAGTCCAGCACCGTGCTCACGAACTCCGCATGGCTCCAGCTTAGAGGGGAGACGGACAGCGGCTCACGGGTGTACGGATTCATCTGCTCCCCCAGGACGCCGCTGGGCAAAGCGCAACCCTGGACCCACTCCAGGATTTTGCGCGCCGCATCCAGGTCCGCCAGATCTTCCGCCCGGGCGATATAGTACTGGGCGAGCCAGAGGGTGCAGATGAACCAGGGATTGCCCGGCACATTGGTGATGTCCCCGCTCACCTGGTGAAAATAGTCGTTCTCGTAGCGGGCCATGCCACCCACAGGGGTCCGGACACGCAGACGGTCCGCGATCTGCTCGACGGTGCTGACGATCATGGGGTCCCGAGCCGGAAACATGCCGAAGAGCGTCAGTCCCAGGATGCTGGAGTCCAGAATCGGGTCGGCCTCAAGGGGCTTGTCTCCATCCACTTTAAGGGTGCGCACAAAACAGTTCCGTTTTCGGTCGAACAGGTAGTTGACGGCGGCGTTGCGGATTTCTTCGGCGGCGCGCAGATACTTTTCGCTCAGGTCCTGGTCGCTCAGCATGTGCGCGAAACGGGAGGCCGCTTGCAGGCCCGCCCACACCGCTGCGACTGTCCAGGCGTGGATGCCCCGGCGTTCCTCCCACAGGTCATAGGACGGCGCAGGCAATCCCGTGCGCGGATCGCGGTAGGAAGCAAGGAAGTCGCCCGCCGTCTTGATGAGCGGCCGGTAGAATGGCCGCACGAAGTCCACGTCCTTGTAGCGCTGGTAGTGCCGCCACATGGCATACAGCACCAGGCCCGTCTCGTCCTCCTGAATGGGTAGCTGCTTCTTGCCCTGGGCGTCGGCCCACGGGAGCCAGCTTGACGCCACCGGTCCGGCGGGCGTGTACTTGTGCATGAAATAGCCGTCGCTGGTCAGCAGCGGGATGCAATACTCGAAGAACCGCCGGGTCAGCGTCACGTAGCCCGCCTTGTCCAAGGCGATGGTGGATAGCGCGGCGTCCCTCGGCCACACGTATGCGTAGGTGTCGCGCGCATACGACGCCACCTCCCAGTCGGTGGACGCGACGATGGCGCCTTTATTGTCCACGTGGCTGCGCAGAATCAGAAGGGAGCGTTTGTAGAAGGACTCCAGAGCAGGAGAGAGTTCCGCCACGTTCTCCTCGTCCTTCCGGCACCATACCTGCCAGAAGTTCCGCGTGCGGCTGATGAAACTCTGCGGCCCGCGCGAGCGCACCAGCGTGTCCAGACTCCGCACGTCGCTGACGCTGTCGCCAACAGCGAGCCAATGGTACAGACCGCTAGTGCCGTGCGCGGGCAGCGCACAGCCAAAGGCGAGCGTGGCATCCACCGACCCCTGCGCGACGAGGCCTTGCTCCAGCTTGCCGTCCTCGGCGTCGCGCCACGTGCCCTCGCGCCCTCCGACCTCCGTGACGCCGATGGCCCAGCTGTCCACGCCGATTTTTCCCCCGCTGGCACCATTCATGAGGAAATAGCGCTGGCCCTTGAACGCCACCAGCGCTCGCACGTCGGGGTCGTAGTACACCGTATCTGCCACGCGCACGCCGTAGATGTGCAAGTCGTAGTGGAAGTAGAAGCGCAGGTCACGAGTGGCGTCCGAGCGGTTGGTAATCTGGACTTCCCTGAGGAACAGGTCACGGTCCAAGTCCACCACGTCGTGGAAGACGAGAGTGAGCTGTGCCTCGTCATTCACCGCCGTCACATGGGTGACAAGGCTGTCCTCCACGTAGCGGATGTCTTTTTTCCAGGCGGGGTGCTCCATCCAGTAGAAGCGCCCATCCACCCAGATGCCCGTGCGGCACATGTCGCCCGCGGTGTGGTTCTCCTGCCCCACGTTGTGGTAGAAGATGTCCCGCAGGTTGTAGTCCAGGTCGAAATTGACCTGGAGCTTGCCGTTGCCGATGCTCAGCGATCTTGGCACGCGGACCTGCCTTTCCGGGCGGCCCTGGACAGACGGCCCCACCTAAGCGCCTATTTTACACCTTCAGATGCCCAGCCCATCTCGAAGGTCACGGAGACGCCAGGCGCCAGGTCCAGAGGGAACAGGGGCGCCAGGCACGTCCCCTGGTACAGCCGTTCCACGCCCGCCTCCGAATTAGAGACGCTCTCCACGGAGAAGCGCCACAGCCGGACACTCGCGCCGAAGCTCAGCCGCAGACGCACGCCCAGCCCTGAGTTCTGCACGACGACCTGCTCCACTCCGTCAGTGGCACTCCGGCCATCCAGTGCGTCCTTCGCGCCGCCGGGCAGCGTCTCAAAGGTGGCGAGAGGGTTGCATCCGCCCGCCAGCATGTTCAGGTTCCACTCCGGCGCGAACAGGGCGCGCAAAGTCGCGTCGCCGGCGTTGCTCACGCGATAGATAACGCGCCACGCCGCGGAGTCGGGCCGCACACGCAGCTCCTTACGGATATGCAGCGGCTGTACCCGGCCCTGGATAAGAACGCGGCCCCTTCGTTCCAGCGCGATGATCAGATCTCTCTTGCCCCGGCGTCGCGTCGCGCGATAGACGCCCGCGGCGAAGTCCCCCAACTCCTGGTACCGGCAGCGGGCAAAGTCCTCCAGCGTGGTGTCCTCCGGCAAAACGTGGTCAATAAGGCTGTAGCGCGGGTGGCGGTCATAGTCCAGATCCACGCGCCCGCCCATGTCCTTGACGCGCAGGCCCGCGTGGATGGTCTCCACCCGGACGGCGGGCTTCTCGGCCTCCTGGCGCAGCGCCTCTCGAAGCGCTGTGTGATAGGCCTCCGGACGCCGCGCCACGGTGCTCTGAACGTTCCAATCTCTGCCGCGCAGGTCCCACTCGCAAAGGCTGCCGCCCTCGGCGGGGCGCAGGTAGAGGCCCAGCGCGCGCGACTCCACCAGAAGCTCTTCGTGGCCGTCGCAATCGTAGTCGCTCTCCTCCACCTCCAGCCACGACGAGGACTGCTGAAGGACGCGGTCGGCGGCGGACTCCGCGCGCAGCAGGTGGCGGTAGTTGGCCGAGCGAACGTCCGCAAGGTAAAGCCCGCCGAAGACGCCGTGCCAGTAGGGACAGTTGCATTGGCCCTTCCACAGGTCGTCCAGCGCATCCCTCCCCAATCCGAGCGCACGGGCCAGGTGCACCTTGGCATGCACGCGGAGCATCTTCTTATGCAGAAGGTTGGCCTCGGAGTATTTCGCCAGGAACACCCGCCAGAAGCCGCCGCGCATGTATGCGAGGACGTCCTTGCGGCCCTCCGCCTCCAGAGCATGCGTCAGGCGGGCGAACTCCTCCGACTTCCGCGCGGGCAGCGCCCACTCCATCATCTCGGAGTAGGAAGCGGCGGGCAGGTAGGCCCTGCCGAGTGGCGGCTGCGCGGCGGCCCAGTCCCCCAGGCGGACCGTCTGAAGCCACTCCGCATTCTGCTCCAGCGCGGTGAAGAAGCGTTCCACCCAGCCGTTAGTCCAGCAGTGGTCGCGCGTGCCGGGCCAGAGGCCAAGCTTTTCGCCGTCGTCTCCCATCACCGCTATCTTCGCGCCGTCCTCCGTCGCCTCTGAACGCAGATAGGCGATGACTTCGTCCACGTCCCGCCAGGGGATCATGTAACGCAGGCGCTTGCTGGACGCGAAGAGCTTGAGGACGTAGCCTTGCTCCTCCGTCAGGTAGTAGCCGAAGAGGTCCGCCTCATCCAGGCCCACCATCTCGAAATGCGCGTCGTCCACTACTGTCCACCCGACGCCCGCCTGCGCCAGCGGAGCGGGCAGGCCCGGCTCCCAGACGCGCTCGGCGAGCCACAGGCCGGAGGCGCGCGCGCCGAAATGCCGCCGCACCGCCCGCGTCATCTTCCGCACCTGCCCCACCTTGTCCACGTCCGGGACGGCGGGCAGAACAGGCTCGTAGTAACCGCCGGTCATCATCTCCACCTGACCGCGGCGCGCCAGCTCCGCGACCCCGCGGACGAAGTCGGGGCGCTCGGCGAGCAGCCAGTCCAGCAGCGGCCCGCTGTAGTGCAAGGAGACCCGGATAGTGGGGTGGCGCTCCAGCGCATCCAGAAGAGGCAGGTACGCCTGGGCATACGCCCGCTCGAGCACGGAGGGGAAGTTCCCGACGGGTTGGTGGCTGTGGATGGCCAGGCCGAGGGCGATACGCTTCATGGCGACGGCCTAGCGCCAGAGGCCGCTCTTATGTGGCGGTTAGATTCAGACATGCTTAGTCATGCACATGGCTCGACATCGTGCGACGATGAAACGGCGTCCAGGAGCACAGCCATTCACCCGTTATTGACGATGACAAACGTGACAGCAAGGTGGGCACTCCTGAAGAGACTCGCGGGTCTGCTTACCTACTCTACCACTCTAAGCAGTAGTCTTGTCCATTCCATACCGATAATAGGTCAGAGCAGGCGCGTTGTAGACCTCATAGGTCAACTTGGGATTGTTAGGAAAATCGTTCTGGATAACTTTCTTATAGCTACCTCTAATGGAGAGGCTCCTGACTGTGTTCCTCAATGATAGGCCCGCAAACCAGACGGCGGCCTTCATAGCGATGTCACTGGCGGCCTCAACAACAAGAAAGTTCACCACGTTATCATTACAGTCAAGCACAAGAGGAGCGCCTGTCTCATGGAACGATATTCCTACTGGAAAGGGGCCATCGTCCTCCGTAGGCTCGTACTTCGGATCACCCGACTTGGCAAGGTGAGTGTACGAGTAGTCAAAGTAGTTGTTATCAGCAAACGTATTGACTACGATGCCACCATACACTATGTTCCTACTACTGATGAACTGAAAGAAGTTGTTTCTTGTGGCGGCTTCCTGGCCTTCTCCTCTTACCTCAAAGTTCCACCCCATATTGTCAATCCAGATGGGTCCAAAGTAGTTACCCGAAAACTCACCCCCTTTGGCCGTCCCGGAACACTGCATCCCAAGTACCCACGGCGCCCCGTTGGTAATATAAATGGGCAGCGTATAGCTTTTTTGCAGGCTTCGGGGCCGCAAACCGATGATGTTGACCTTTCCACCCAGGTCCATCATGAAGTTCCCAAAGGCACAGTTTACAGCAGGAATGTCAGTCTGGTTTTGTAGTATCCCAGTGTCTTCAGTTGTGTTCGCTCCCACATATTTGAGCTTTGTTTTCCATCCCTGACCCACAAAGCTCATGTTGCTACGTGGATAGTCAATCAGCTTTTCCACAAGGAATTCGCCGTCACTGAGAACAATACCCTTATTCTCATCCGCCGCCTGCTTGAGAGCCTTGCTGAAGGTCTCATTGTGGAATCCACCCCCGCAAACATAGTCGGCCTTGGAGAAAAAGTCGGGAGAGGCATTGGGGGCTGCAATGATAATGTTGGCGTTGGAGGTTTTTTCCGAGGCGAATACCCGGGGAATAGAATACAGCGCCCCCATCCCAGCAACGGCACCCGCGCCGAGACCTTTGAGCACTTCTCTGCGAGTCAAACCCATAGTCGCCACTTCACAGCGGCAAGCAACACGACCTGCCTTATCTACCTTCCCGCGATGGATTATAGCGCGTGGGGACTGGGGGCGCTACGCGTGCACCAGTCTGTCCGTTATCTGGGCGCGCAGGTCCCGCGAGGCCGCGACCAGATAATAGGCCTCCCGGCGCACCGACTCGGCGCCGCTGCTGCACTCAATAGCCTTGCACGCGTTCAGGATGACCTCCTCCTGCTCCAGAAGGCCCCGGTGCACCATGTTAATGTCCCACCCGGCGCGCTTGCTGGCCCACCAGAACTGGCAACTGTGGAGCGCGGGGTCCAGAAAGCCCCGCGCCAGCGCGGCAAACCGCTTGCTCGTCGCGTCGCTGGCCAGGCCCTCCGCTCTCTTCACAAGCTGGATACAGATGTCCGTGTGCTCCCACTGGAGCCGGTGGATATCGTTGTACGGGGCCTTCCAGAGCGGGTACGGCACCTGCGCGGCGAGGTCATCGCGGGAGGTGCTCCACGACGAGGGGTGCGGCTCCACGGGCACGCCGCGCGGAAAGCTGTCAACTATCTCGCTGAGCGTGGCTGAACGCACAACGGGGGCTTCGTCCTGCGCCAGGCGGTCCGCCAGGGCGCTGTAAGCCTCACCCAGGAACAGCCGCTCCCAGCCCTTGTGATGATGGCCGAAGGTCTCCGCATCCATGGCGGTGACCACATACGCACCACCGTTATACTGGGCCATGCTTCTCAAGTGCTCCACAAAGCCCCGGCCATCCAGCTTCCGGAAGCTGATCTTGTCGCTCAGGACATCGTCCCGGAACAGTACGGCCAGGTGGTCGAACCCTTGCCGAATCTCGTGGACCACCTGGGTGGGCCAGTCCACCGGACACGCCACACCGCTGGCGAGCACCCACGAGTAGCGCGGCTCTATTAGCGGCGCCACCAGTCCCGGCCCATAGCACAGCTCTGGTGGGAAGAAGCCCAGGGGTCGGTACGCATCGCCCAGGAAGTGGCGATTTGTCACATGGTTAAGTTGAATCTGACGCCGCATCTCCGCGTCGGGTATCAGCGGCAGGATGGCGTGGTGCTTGGCGGAGCCGGTGAACTCAATCTGCCCCTTCGTCCCAAGCTCCCGCAGGCCGTCAAGGATGTCCCGAAAACCGTGCTCCCACAGCGACTCCGTCAGCACGCCGTTGATGTTCACGGTGACGCGCGCGTGCGGGTGCTGGCGCAGGACATCCAGCACGGGGCGGTAACACTCCTCCGTCACCTGGCGCAAGACGGAGTGGACCTGCGTCGGCGGCTGGTAGAAGTGCAGAAGGAGGCCCCAGTAAATCACTGCGCCGCGCCTCCGCGGTCCTCGGAAGCCCACTCCAGCGCTCTGCCGTACAGGTCCACGTACTTCCGCGCCGAGGCATCCCAGGAGAAGTCCAGACGCATGCCCTTCACCATCAGTTGCCGCCAGGCCTCGCGCTTCTGGTAGGCCTGGGCCGCGCGGCGGATGCAAGCGAGCAGGTCACCCGCGTCGTACCGCTCGAAGACGAAGCCATTGCCCCTGTCGAGCGACTCACCGCAGTCCTGCACCGTGTCCGCCAGGCCGCCCGTCCGGCGCGCCAGCGGGATGGCGCCGTAGCGCAGCGCGATGAGTTGTCCCAGCCCGCACGGCTCGAAACGGGAGGGCATAAGGAAGACGTCGCACCCCGCGTAGATGAGCTGGGCCATAGACGGGTCGAACCCTTCGACAAAGGCCGCCTTGTCCTTATGCCGGTCGGCGACCTCTCGCATCAGCTTGTGGTATTCGGGCTGGCCCGTGCCCAGGAGGACGAACTGCACGTCCATCTCCAGCACTGCTGGCAGCGCCTGCGCCAGGATGTCCAGCCCCTTCTGGTCGGCCAGCCGCGTGACCATGCCCAGGATGGGGATTTCCGCCTTCAGCGGCAGACCGGCGCGGCGCTGGAGAGCATCCTTGTTCATGGCGCGAGGCGCGCTGCGCTCCGCGCTGTAATGGACGGGCAGGGCCGGGTCAGTGGCAGGGTCAAGCTCCTGGTAGTCAATGCCGTTGATGATGCCGCACAGCCTGTCCCCCCGACTTTGCAGCAGCCGCTCCATCCCGTAGCCGTACTCCGGCGTCAGTATCTCGCGGGCGTACGTCTCGCTCACGGTGTTGACCGCGTCCGCGTTGGCGACGCCCAGGGCCAGCATAGAGTGGTTGCCGCCGCCGGCCAGGACACGGTCCAGCCCCAGCGTTCCGGCGTCCGGAATCGCTTGCCCCGGCCACTCCGGCCCGAAGTTGCCCTGGTACTGGACGTTGTGCATGGTCAGCACCGTGGCGGGTCGCGGCCCCGCGCGCGTGGCCCTCAGGCGGGCCACCGCCAGCGCCGAGTGCCAGTCATGCGCGTGCACTACGTCCGGTTGCCAGCCAATAGCCCGCGGCGCCTCCAGAGCGGCCAACGCGAAGAAGGCGAAGCGGTCCAGATCATCGGGCTGGCCGTAGATAGTGGGCCTCTGGAATTGCGGCGGGCTTTCGATGAAGTACACCGGTATGCCGTTGCCGCCCAGGATCTCTCGAAGCCCTACCTTCGTCCGCTGCCCCCGGTACGTCACGGCAAACTCGGCTCGCGCGCTGAGCTTGAACCGGGCCTCGTCAATGCTCGAGTAGCGCGGCAGCACCAGGCGCACGTCGTGGCCCATGCGGGCCAGCGCCTTGGGCAACGCGCCCGCTACGTCCGCCAGACCGCCGACTTTGGCGTAAGGCACCGCCTCCGCCACAACAAAGAATACTTTAAGATGTGGAACAGCCACGGACCCTCCTTGCCGGCGCACCGGATTTCCTAAGCTAAAAAGCTATTGTAGCATGAGAATTGCTGGCATACGCCTGGCAGACCGCGAGAGGCGTGCCGCGCGGTTCACACCCGGAATGGCGACGTCTGCGTTCTGGCCTCCACAGTGGCGCCGCTCTGGACAGACGGGCCGGGGAAGTCGCTCTCCCGCGCTCCAGGCATGACCTTGCAATTGCGGCCAATGGTCTCATTCGGCGGAATGCGCGCGCGCTTCCCTACCAGGGTGATGCCGGAGAAGAGGTGCGTGGGTTCGTCCTGGTTGGGCGTCATGTCGTCGCCGTGGCCCACGCGCGCTCCCGCGCCCACCACGACCTCCTTGTCCACGATGCTCCGGTGCAGCGCGGCGTCCCGCTGGACCACCGTGTCGTCGAACACGATGCTGTCCTCCACGACGGCGCCCTCCTCCACCACCACGCCCGGCGACAGCACCGACCGCCGCACCGCGCCTCGCACAATGCAGCCGTGACTGATAAGGCTCTGGGATACTTGGGACGTGGCCAGGAACTTGGCGGGCGCGCGCTCGCTGGAACGGGTGAACACGGTGTCGGCTGGCCCCCAGAGGTCCAGGGGCGGCGCGCTCTGGAGCAGCTCCATGCTCGCCTTGAAGTATGAGTCCACCGTGCCCACGTCCCGCCAGTAGCCCTTGTAGCGGTAGCCGTACACGCGGTACCGCTTCATCATGGCGGCGACGACGTCCTTGCCGAAGTCATGGCTGGAGGTCTTGTTCTGGGCGTCCGCCGTCAGCGCCTCCAGCAGGGCCTCCCTTCGGAAGATGTAAATGCCCATTGACGCGAGATTGCTCTTGGGTCGGGCGGGCTTCTCGTCGAACCCAACCACCGCATCGTCATCGTTCAGAGAGATGATGCCGAAGCGCGAGGCCTCTTCGATAGGAACCTCGATAGCGCCTATGGTCACGTCGGCCTCCGTCAGCCGGTGGTCGGCGATCATGCCGTCGTAGCGCATGGTGTAGATGTGGTCCCCCGCCAGGACCAGGACCTCTTCCGCGTCCATCTCCTGCACGAAGGACAGGTTCTGAAACACGGCGTCCGCGGTGCCCTTGTACCAGTCGGACGCCTTGCGGCCCATGTAGGGTTGGAGCAGGTGGACGCCGCCGCGTTCCCTGTCCAGGTTCCACGGCCTGCCGATGCCTATGTGGTCGTTCAAGGAGCGAGGACGGTACTGAGTGAGAACGCCCACGTTGGAGATGCCGGAGTTGACGCAGTTCGACAGGGTGAAATCGATGATGCGGTACTTGCCCGCAAAGATGACCGCGGGCTTGGCCCGCTCCTCAGAAAGAATGCTCAGGCGGTCGCCCTGTCCGCCCGCCAGTATGAGGGCCAGCACCTTGTTCATGGCTTCCTCCTGTCCGGGCCGACGCGATAGCCATTTGCTACCTCGTCCAATCGGAGCGCTCCTCCACGCCCATCTTAAGAGATGGACGCAGGTACGGCAAGTGTGTGGCGGGCCAAAAACATGAAGGCCGCCGGCATACGCCCGCGGCCTTCATAAGAAGACTCAACGCCCTTGTACTAGCAGCCCGCCTTTTCTCCCTTAAGCAGAGTGCGCGCCTCTTCGCCCGTGCCCAGGTCCACGCAGTCGCAAAACGTGGAGAAAAGGACGTGCCGCACCGCCTTCACAAGCACAGGGTCCCTTGCCTCTTCAGGCTCCCTGCTGAGCGTTTCCTGAAGCTGCACAAGCCGGCCCAGTCGGAGGAGAAAGTACGCCTGCATGGGGCTGTAGGCCCGCACAGGCATCCGATCTCCCTCGGATTGGGCCACTATCTGGCTGGTCTGCTGTCCTACGCTTTCTCTGGACATATGCGCCACCCCCTATCCGGTCTGTGGGTGTCTATGCCCGTTCTTCTCATGCCTTGCACTTATTATAACGCTGGACGCTCCCCAAAAGATGCATCGCCGGGAGGCAATTTCGATTGGGATAATTATTGCCGCATCCGCGGGCGAGCGCAAGGCAGGACTAACCCCATTTCTGGACCTTAATGCGCTCCGTGCGCGGAGTATGCACGGGACACCCATCATGCGGCGGAGGCGCGTCCCCCTGCGTTGCGCTGCTGATCCCTGAGGAGGAGCATGTGCAATACCACTGCTCCACCTTCTGGGCCGCAGCGATGATGCTGCCGAGGCCCCACAGGGGGAACGACACCTGCCGCGCCATGGAGTCGGAGATATTCACCAGGTCGTCCTGGACTACCATGTGGATATCCGCGGCATCCGGCGCCAGTTCTACATGCCAGCCCATATGCTCCCTTTCCCGACATCCTGAGCGGCGGGATGGTCTCGCGACGCTCCGATCGGTTGAACCCTACCATGTCCATGGTAGCACACGATGTACGCCTCGCCCAAGGCACGCGCGTCTTGGGGTTGGCGCCCCCACTCTAATAGGATACGGCCATGCTTTCAAGGGTACTGGCCCCTAACTGTCCCACAGGGCCTCCTGTACAACCTGGCCCGCATTGTCCCGCCCGCAGCATCGGCCCGTGCCCGCCAACAACCCACCAGCGCAAGGGCAATCGCGTCTAATCCCTTTCTACTTATGGACCCGGCAAACCACCAAGGGGCGTCCCTTTGTCTCTCCGGCGAAAGCCGGAGCCCAGGGACGCAAGCTCGCCTGCAACTGGCACGCTGGATTCCGGCCCCGTATCAGGTACGGGGCAAGCTCTCCGCCGGAATGACGGTGGTGAACTAGCGGGCTTTCCCCAGCATTTCTTCACAATCTCTATGGGACGGATGGGAATGAACGCCTACATTAAGGCGCGATTGCCCTGCCGCCAGCACCCGCGCGTTGACGTTCTTCGTAGCCATTGCTACAATGGGCCTTCAAGCGAGGTATCGTCAGAGGCCCCGCATTTTTCCGACGCCCGCCCCCTTACGAGGCGGGCGTCGCGCCGATGCCACTCGGAAGGAGTCCCCGTTGCAGACCCCACGGGAAGAACTGCCCAAGGCCTACGACTCGAGCGCCGTGGAGCAGCGGCTCTACCAGACCTGGACTGAGCGCGGCTACTTCACGCCCCACATAGACAGATCGAAGAAACCCTTCGTCATCATCATGCCGCCGCCCAACGTGACGGGCGAGTTGCACCTGGGCCACGCCCTGACCGCCACCCTGGAAGACACGATGGTGCGCTGGCACCGGATGCTCGGCGAGCCGACCCTGTGGCTGCCGGGCACCGACCACGCCGGCATCGCCACGCAGGTGGTCGTCGAGAAGGAGCTGGCGAAAGAGAAGCAAAACCGCCACCAGATGGGCCGCGAGAAGTTCCAGCAGCGCGTCTGGGAGTGGGTGCGCAAGTACGGGAGCGCCATCACCGAGCAGCACAAGCGGCTCGGCGCCTCCTGCGACTGGTCCCGCAACCGCTTCACCCTCGACCCCGGCCCCAGCAAGGCCGTGCTCACCACCTTCGTCAACCTGTATCGCAAGGGCCTCATCTACCGCGGCGAGCGCATCACCAACTGGTGCCCGCGCTGCGCTACCGCCCTCTCGGACCTGGAGACAGACCACGAGGAGACCCAGAGCCACCTCTGGCACATACGCTATCCCCTGGCCGACGGCAGCGGCTTCGTGACCGTCGCGACGACGCGCCCGGAGACGCTGCTCGGCGACACGGCGGTGGCCGTGAATCCCAAGGACCCGCGCTACGAGGGCATGGTCGGGCGCAGGGTGGTCGTCCCCGCCGTCAAGCGCGAGATACCCATCATCGGCGACGACGCGGTGGACATGTCCTTCGGCACAGGCGCGCTGAAGGTGACGCCCGCCCACGACCCCGTTGACTTCGAGATAGCCCAGCGCCACGGCCTGCCCGCCATCAACGTCATGCGCCTGGACGCCACGCTGAACGAGAACGCGGGGCCGTACCAGGGCATGGAGCGCTTCGAGTGCCGCAAGCGCATTGTGGCGGACCTGGAGCGGGACGGGCTGATGGTCAAGATAGAGCCGCACGTCCACGCGGTGGGCCACTGCCAGCGGTGCAAGACGATAGTGGAGCCTGTCCTCTCCAAGCAGTGGTTCGTGAAGATGGAGCCGCTCGCGAAGCCCGCCATCAAAGCGGTGGAGAGCGGCGCGACGAAAATTATCCCGGAGCGCTTCACCAAAGTCTATCTCAACTGGATGAACAACATCCGCGACTGGTGCATCAGCCGCCAGCTCTGGTGGGGGCACCGCATACCCGTCTGGTACTGCGACGACTGCGCCAAGCTGACGGTGCAGGTGGAGACGCCGGAGCGCTGCACCCACTGCGGCTCGACGAAACTGGCCCAGGACCCGGACGTGCTGGACACGTGGTTCAGCTCCGCGCTCTGGCCGCACTCCACGCTCGGCTGGCCGGACAAGACCGAGGACCTGCAATACTACTACCCCACCGCGGTCATGGAGACGGGCTACGACATCCTGTTCTTCTGGGTCGCCCGCATGATCATGATGGGACTGGAGAACACAGGCAAGACGCCTTTCCAAACCGTCTATCTGCACGGCCTGATCCGCGACGAACAGGGCGACAAGATGAGCAAGGTCCGGGGAAACGTCATCAACCCCCTGACCACCACAAAGCAGTATGGCACGGACGCCCTCCGCTTCGCGCTGACCACGGGCACGACGCCAGGGAACGACGTGCGCCTGGGCGCGCCGAGACTGGAGTCGGCCCGCAACTTCGCGAACAAGATATGGAACGCATCGCGCTTCGTCGTCATGAGCATTGACCAGCCTGTGCGTTTGGAACGCTTCGACACGCCGCCGTCCGGCCTGCATCGCGAGGACCGGTGGATTCTCAGTCGGCTGAACCAGGTGGTGGCACGCGCCAACCAGCTCTTCGCCGAGTTCCAGTTCGGCGAGGCCGAGCGGGAGATGTACGAGTTCTTGTGGGGCGAGTTCTGCGACTGGTACATCGAGATGGCGAAGATACGCCTGCGCCAACAGGACGGGTCGCCCTCGCCGCTGCCCGTGCTTGTGCACACGCTGGAGAAGATGATGCGCCTGCTCCACCCGGTGATGCCCTTCATCACCGAGGAGGTCTGGCAGACCCTGGGCAAGCGCCTCCAGCCCGACCCTCAGCGGACGGAGTCCGTGATGATAGCGCCCTACCCCGTCGCGAACGAGCGCCTGGCGGACGCCGCCGCCGAACGCGAGATGACGCTCGTGCTGGACGTGGTGCGGGCCATCCGCAACGCTCGCGCGGAGTACCGCGTGGAGCCGAACAAGACCGTGGACGCCATTGTGGAGGTGGAGGAGGGGCCGTCCCTCCTGGGAAGGACACTGGAAGACGAGTCGGCGGCCATGCGCGTTCTTGCGCGCGTCGGCAACCTGCGCGTCGTCGGCAAGGGCGAGCGCCCGCAGGACATGGGACCCGCGTTCACCGCGGTGCTGGCGTCGGCGGTGGTGTACGTGCCGCTGGCGGGCGTGGTGGACATTGACGCGGAGCGCGCGCGGCTGCACAAGGAGCAGGCGGAGACGCAGGAGGCGATGGCGCGGCTGGAGGGCCGGTTGAACAACGAGCAGTTCACGAGCAAGGCCCCCGCCGAGGTCGTCGAGAAGGAACGCGAGCGGCTGGCGTCGATGCAGGGCAAGGTACGGAACACGCAGGAACGGCTGCAGGAGCTGGGATAATCGCCGCGCAAAGCCGAGGTGACATGATGCGACTTGGTGCTATTTTCCCTCAGACGGAGATCGGCGCGGACCCGGGCGTCATCCGCGAGTATGCCCAGACGGTGGAGGGGCTTGGCTATCACCACCTGGGCGTCTATGACCACGTCCTCGGCGCCAATCCGGCCTCACGGCCCGGCTGGCAGGGCGCCTACACGCACAGGGAGATGTTCCACGAGCCGTTCGTTCTTTTCGGCTATCTCGCCGCCGTCGCGCCCAGGCTGGAGCTTGTCACGGAGATACTAGTCCTGCCGCAGCGCCAGACGGCGCTCGTCGCCAAGCAGGCCGCCGAGGTGGACATCCTCACCGGCGGCCGCCTTCGCCTGGGCGTCGGCATCGGATGGAACGCCGTGGAGTTCGAGGCCCTCGGCGAGGACTTCCACACTCGTGGACGCCGCGTGGAGGAGCAGGTGCGCGTGCTTCGCGCGCTGTGGACGAACGAGCTTGTGACGATCAAAGGGCGCTGGCACACCATCACCGACACAGGCATCAATCCGCTGCCCGTCCAGAGGCCGATTCCGGTCTGGATGGGCGGGACCGCGGACGCGGCGCTGAGGCGCATCGCGCGCATCGCCGACGGATGGTTCCCCCGCGAGGGGCCTACCGACAGGGGAAAGGCGCGACTGGAGGCGTTCCGTGCGTATGCGCGCGAGGCGGGACGGGACCCCGCGAGCATCGGCGTAGAGGGCCGCATCAGCGTCGCCCGGCGCACGCCGGACGAGTGGATGGCGGAGGCGTCGGCGTGGCGCACCCTCGGCACGACGCATATCGCGGTCAACACCATGGGCGCGGGATTCCGGTCCGTCCGCGACCATCTGAACGCGCTGCGCCAGTTTAAAGAAGCAGCCACACCCCTTATCTAAGAGCCGTCCCGAAAACCCTCCACCGGTCTTCGCTCAGTTTGGTACAGTGAAGGGGTTGAGACCAGCGGGCCATCGCCACGTCGACCAGCGCCCAAGTTTGACAGGACGGCGGCGGGCGCGTAGATTAGGTGCGGTTCCACAGGGGGGGCCTGACGCCGGTCGCGGGGCTGGAACAGGTGGCTCCGAGTCTCGTCGAAACCATCTGGAGGTAGCATGGACAAGTTACGCATCCTTGATCCCGTGGTGGAGTCCCCGAAGGAAGACAAGGGCCTCGCGCCGCTTCTGGACAGCGTGGAGGGCAAGTCGGTTTTCTTCCGCATTCAGTGGGACGCCTATGACGTGTTCACGAACCGCTTTCGTGAGCTGCTGGAAGAACGCGCTCACCCGCGCGAGGTCACCACGCTGGACCTGCGCTACGAGTCGCCGGACTACGTGCCCTACGCCGACCGCCGCAATAAAGAGAAGTGGACGAAGAAATTCGACGGCTACGCCGCGAAGGCGGACTGGGCCGTCATGGGCCTGGCGGCCTGAGGCTCCTGCACGGCGTGGTGTATCCACGATACGATTGACATGCAGAAGCGCGGCGTGCCCACGGTGACGCTCGTCACCGAGCAGTTCGTCTCGCTGGCGAAGGCGGCCGCGAAGTCGCTCGGCTATCCGGACATCCCGCTGGTCGTCGTGCCGCACCCGTTCGAGACGATGCCCCGTGACCGGGTGCGCAAGCTGGCGGAGCAGAAGTACGACGAGATTGTGGGCAAGGTGGTCAAGGCCACTCCTCATCGCGTGCCGGGGAAGCCAGAGGCGGCGCGATGAGCGCCAGTGTCCACGAGGTTGACCAGGACATCGAGCAGGTCTTCGATTACGCGTGCGCGCACGGCTGGAGCGACGGCCTGCCGATTATTCCGCCCACAGAGGAGCGGGTCGCGCGGATGCTGGCGGCGGCGGACCTGAAGCCGGACGCGGTGATCGCCCACCTGCCGCCGCGCAGGGGTGACGTGACGGTGGAGAAGTTGGCGGTGAATGCGGTCATGGCCGGGTGCACGCCGGCCTGCTTCCCCGTCATCATAGCGGGAACGGAGGCGTGCGACGACCCGAACCTCAATATCTACTCCCTGAACACGACCACGAACTCCGTTGTCCCCGCGTTCATCATCAACGGCCCCATCCGAAAGGAGCTGGACATCAACTGCGGCTGGGGCTGCCTGGGGCACGGCTGGCGCGCCAATGCGACGATAGGCCGCGCGATGAGCCTGATCATGCTGAACGTGTCGGGGCGTATTCCGAAGCAGGTCTGCAAGAGCACGCACAAGCAGCCCGGCGCGTACGCCTTCTGCTTCGGCGAGTACGAGGAGCTCAGCCCGTGGGAGCCGCTGCACGTGGAGCGCGGGTTCAAGCGCGAGGACAGCACCATCACCGTGCTGGGGCCGTCGGGGACAACGAACGTGATTGACCACGACAGCCAAACGGGGGAGGATGTGCTGTACACCATAGCCTCGTCCTTGATGTGCATCGGCAGCAACAACTTCAGCCCGTACTACGGCGAGGGCGAGATGGGTGTGGTGCTGTGCCCGCCGCACGCGGACCTGATCGCCAAAGAATTTCCCACCAAACAGAAGGTGAAGGAGTTCCTGCTGCGCGAGACATCCAAGATTCCGTTGAGCTGGCTGCCGGAGCGCCGACGGAAGGCGCTGGTCAAGAAGAGCAGCGGCGGGCAGGTGCAGGGCGACTTCGCCCGCATGGCGGCCAGGGCGGACCAGTTCCTTGTCGTCGTCGCGGGAGGCCTGGGCGGCTACCACTCAGTCGTTTTGCCCACCTTTGGCACATACGCCGTGACAAAGCTCATCCACCGCCCAGCGCGAGCGGGGTAGCGTACCTTCATCCTTCTGGTCACGCTCCAGGGCGGCCTGGACAGGTCTTTGCCCCGCTTTGCGGGGCCGTGCCCGTGGTAGAGTGCGCTGCTCTCCTTGACTGTTCAGCCCAGCGAGGAGACACACGCCACATGCCACACTGTGGCCGTGCGCCGCGCATCGGCGGGGCGAGACGGGCACAGATTATTTGAGCGACGAGGTGCGTTATGAGCCTGGAAGCGCGTATCGCCAAACACGCCGCCGCGGTGCGATTCGAGGACTTGCCCAGGGAAGCAGTGGATGCGGCGAAGAAAGAAATACTGTGGGCGCTGGGCACCTCCGTCGCGGGCGCGGGCGCGACCGGCTCTGAGATGGTGCTGACAGTGGTGCGCGAGCTCAGCCGAGGTTGCACCGGCGACGCTACCATCATTGGGTACGAAGAGCGGGCGCCGGCGCTGCTGGCGGGCTTCGCCAACGGAGTGTTCGCCAAGGCCGTCGAATACGAGGACAAGCACTGGTTTGGCAACACGCACGCCTACGCCATCGGCGTCGCGGTGGTGCCCGCGGCCTTCGCTGTTGGCGAGCATCTGGGCGGTGTTGATGGCAAGGCGCTGGTCAATGCCGTGGCGGTGGCGACGGATGTTCAGGCGCGCCTCGTCAATGGGGCGCCCAATGCCATCAAAACGCCCTTCAACGCCACCTATATGTTCTCGCACTTCGGGGCGACTATCGCGGCGGCCAAGCTCCTTCGCTTGACGGAAGAGCAGATGATTGATGCCCTGGGTATCGCCTATACACAGGCGGCGGGCACCTTTCAGGCCCATCACGAAGGAACCCTGGCCGTCCGCATGCAGATGGGCTTCTGCGTTCGCAATGGCGTCTTCGCCGCGCTCATGGCGAGGGCCGGCATAGATGGCCCCCACCAGTTCCTGACCGGGCGCAGTGGCCTGTACCCAAGCTTCTATAAGGAGTGCGCTGAAGAAGCCATCGTGAAAGACCTGGGGGCTATGTTCTGGGGAACGAGGCTGGGCTTCAAGGGCTATCCCTGCTGCGCCGCCATGCACCAGGCCCTGGATGCGATGTTCCAGGTGAAGCAGGCCCATAAGATCAGGCCGGAGCAGGTCGTGGCCGTTGACGTCTACGGCTCCCCCAGCATGGCTATTACCTGTGCACCAATTGAGGAGAAGCGGCGCCCACGGAATCACGTGGAGCAGGAGTTCAGCCTGCCGTGGGCGGCGGCCTGCGCCCTGACAGACGACCGTCTCGACCTGAGCCACTTCCAGGACGCCGCTCTGAAGGACGCGGCGAAGATGGCCCTCGCGCGGAAAGTCACCGCACACACAGACCCGAAGGACGCCCAAGTCTATGCGGTTGTCACGCTGACCGATGGCCGGAAGCTCACGTCGGCGCGCATAGGCCCGCCAACGGGGCACCCCGATAAGCCGATTCCCCTTGCGGAGCTTATCAGACGCTACGACGACTGTGTGACATACAGCCCCCGGCCTCTGGCTCACGAGAAGACAAAGCGAGCAAGAGACCTGGTGCTGGCGCTTCCGGACGTTCCGGACGCAACGGAGGCGATAAAGCTGCTTGCCTGAGGATTGCCTGTCTGGACCGCCACGCGCGGGACAAACACCCGCCAATATGCACCAAAGTTGCCCCGTCACGTGCGAGGGAATATAATCGCACCGCGAAGTTCCAGCGCGTCCCCATAGGAGGCTGCCATGACCTCAGGCCAAACCTCAGCCAAGGTCCTCGAATTCACCGATGCCTGGGACTGGCTTGACCACGCCTATCAGAACGGATGGACCGATGGCCTGCCAGTCGCGCCACCCACGGAGGAGCGCGTCGGCGCAATGGTCGAACACGTAAAGCGCCGCCCGGACGAGCTGCTCGGCCTCATTCCGCCTATGCAGGGCAAGGCGACCCTCGAGAAGGTCGCCATCCAGGCCGTGATGGCGGGCTGCGCGCCCGAGCACTTCACGGTCGTCCTCGCCGCACTGGAGTGCATGCTCTGCGAGGAGGACAAGGAGCACTTCAACCTCAAGGGAGTGCAGGACACCACGAACCCCGTCACGCCGCTGGTCATTGTCAGCGGCCCGGCGGTCAAGCAGCTTGGCTTCCACTACAAAGAGAACGCCTTCGGCGGCGTCTCCCGCGCCAACGCCGCGGTGGGTCGGGCCGTGCGGCTTATCCTGTGGAACCTCGGCGGCGCCCGCCCCGGACAGACGGACATGACGCATCTGGGCCATCCCGGCAAGTACTCGTTCTGCATCGCCGAGAACCCGGACATGGAAGAGAACCCGTGGACGAAGCTGAACGTCGAGTGGGGCTACCCCGCCGACCAGAGCACCGTCACCGTCTTCGGCTGCGAGGCGCCGCGCAACGTCCTGACGCTCACCTCCGTGGGCCGCGAGGGCAACCCCGGCCCGGAGCGCGCTCTGCGCTTCATCGCCCGGAGCATGTCCACGCCCGGCTCCAACAACTTCCACTTCATGGGGCAGGTACTGGTCACCTTCGGCCCGCGCACCGTTGCGCAGTTGCACCAGGCGCGCTATACCAAAGAGACCGTCCGCCGCTTCCTGTTCGACCAGGCGCGCAACCGCCTCGGCGACCTTATCCGCGACGGCTTCTACAACCCCGCCGTGGGCAATGACACGTGGCGGGACTACGCCCCCTGGGTTGACCAGACGAACCCGCAGACGATGGTGCCCATCGTCGAGCGCGAGGCGAACATCCATATCACCGTCACCGGCGCGGCGAGCCTGCCCTGGAACTCCGTCTGCCACGGTTGGGGCAACTTCGGCGCGTACGCGGTGACTCGGCCCATCAAGTTCCCCAAGTAGTTGAAGGAGGCAAACCGTCATGATGAAGCTTCGAGTCCTCGACCCCACGGGTGAGGCGGCGCAGCCGGAGAGCAAGCTGGCGCCGCGCCCCACGGACCTCACCGGCAAGGTGCTGTGGTTTGTGGACGGCCGCGGCCATGTGGAGAACAGCGTGCCGGGAATGAACCGCATCTTCCGCGTCTGGAAGGAGCGACTCCAGAAGGAGTACAAGCTCGGCGACGTGCGCTACGTGCGGACGGACAACATCGCCTCGCCGTTCCGCCACGGCAAAGAGACGTTCGAGGAGATCGTCCGGACGGCAGACGTGGTCGTCAACGGCGTTGCGCTCTGAGGCGGCTGCACGTCGTGCAGTGTGCACGATGCAGTCCAGATGGAGCGGCGCGGCGTGCCGACCGTCACCCTCGCCCACGACGTCTTCGAGAGGGCCGCGCACGCCCAGGCGAAGGTCATGGGGGCGCCGGACCTGCCCATCGCAGTCGTCTCCCAGCTCATCTACAACCGTGGCACGGACGAAGAGGTGAAGAAGGCGGCGGACGCGCTATACCCGCTGGTGGTGAAGAGCCTGACCTCCGGCGTCGCGAAGCCTCTGCCGCAAAGGTAGGCCGCGCGGCGGGATCTGACCAAGCTGTACGAGGAGGTCTTCCGCGGCACGCCGCGCGCTTGACACGGCGCAGGCGCGGGATATAGTGACGGCGTAGGGAGTGGAACTCAGAGAAAGCGGCTCAAAGGAGTTCGGCCATGACCCTGAAAGAAGAAATTCACCGGCTGATTGACGTGCTGCCCGAGAAAGAGTTGCCGACAGTGCGTCGTTTCGTGCAGTACGTCCGGCTCCTCCATGAGGACCCCGTTTTCCGCGCGCTTCTGGAGGCGCCTCTGGACGACGAGCCGGAGACCCCGAAGGAAGCAGCCGCCGTACGCGCAGCGCGGCGCGCGTTGAAGCGCGGCGATGTCGTCGCGGACGCCGACCTCGCCCGCGAGCTGGGGCTGTGACTTGGCGCGTCATCTGGACAGGCCCGGCCGCTCACGATATGCGCCGGCTGGACCGCCAGATAGCGAAACGCATCCGCGACAGGGCCCTGCGCTTCGCCGAAACGGGACAGGGGGACATCAAACGGCTGCAAGGACATGAACAGGAGTGGCGCTTGCGCGTCGGAGACTGGCGCGTGAGGCTGACCTTCGACGTCCACGACGGAACAATGAACATCCTGCGGATTCACCATCGCAGCGAGGGATATCGGAAATAGAAAAGGAGCAGTCGTAATCGCAGGAATATGACGGCCGCTGGACGAAGGCGTCCCGCCGAACGAGGCGGTGGCGCGCGTGGTGCGGGAGACGGGCCTACGGCGTCGCGACGTGTACGCGCTGCGGATGCGGATGGGGAAGGGGCGCGGATAGGCGCGAGACTCCGCGGCGAAGGGCGGACGACGGATAGACCTTTGTATTCCAAAAGAAGCGGATATATGGATGATCTAGACCCCGTTCTTGTTGCCAAATTCCAAAAGATGCTTAAGATACTTGAATACCACCTATGGGCAGCAAATACGCATCTCAACATCTGGCAAGCGCTTATGTCGTCGCCTGGAAAGCTGCGCCTGTGTCACACCTATACCGGTTTCTTCTATTGGACTAGGGATGCACATATTGACCGTTTGGTGATAAAGATATGCGTTGCCACCGACGACCGCGATAAAGATCAGCCAAGCATACACAAGCTCTTGAGGCTCGCTAAACGCCATCCAAAACTGGCCGAAACCCTGGACACCTCTGCAATTGAGAGCAAGCTGACGCAAATCAGTACAGAACTAAAAGCGATCCTAGACGTAAGGGACCAACGCAGTGGCCATTGGGATATGAAGAAAGACCCGCCGCTGCCTAATGCAGAAGATATTAAGAAGGTGCTGGCCATTTTAGGTGAGATCTACAACGACATTTACAATGCGCATCACCCTCCACCGCCCAAGGTGGACTTTCCCTTTCCGCAAGGTTTTTCCATTCCGCAAGAAATGACACTATCCCCACGGCACTTAACCCCGTTGGATAAGGAAGGGACAACCCATACTGATTATGTCATGAATGTGCTTATTAAGGCTCACCCACACCTGAAGGAGACGAAAGGCGAGTAGTCCTTCCAACAAATGGGCTGACGCGCATTCCGTCATTCTGCGGTACAATAGACAAGCCACTCACGTTGCCGCACATTCTATCAATCTGGAGTTGAACAATGGACGAACTACGGAAAGCTCAGCCTCTCTACGGCGTACGCGTTTTAGACTTTGGACAGGCGTACGCTGCGCCGTGCGCCGCGCGCCTCCTCGCGGACATGGGCGCGGATGTGGTCAAGGTCGAGCCGCCCAGCGGCGACTTCTGCCGCCTCAGCGGTCGCGTGGAGGGCGACAGCGCCGTCTTCCTCGGTCTCAACCGGGGCAAGCGCAGCATATCGCTGGACCTCACCACCGATAAGGGCCGCGCGGTCGCCATAAAACTCGTGAAGAAGGCGGACGTGCTCGTCGAGAACTTCCGGGTCGGCGTGCTGGACAAGATGGGGCTGGGTTACGAGGCCACCAAGAAGCTGAACCCGCGCCTCATCTACTGCTCCATCTTCTCCTATGGAAGCACCGGCCCGTGGGTCCGCCGTCGCGGGGGCGACCCGTGGGCGCAGGCCGTCAGCGGCATCGTCGCCAGCATGGGTGTCAAAGGCCAGCCGCCGCAGATGATCGGGCACTCCGTCATCGACTTCTCCATCGGCGCCATGACGGCGTTCGCAATCATGAACGCGCTGTTTCAGCGTCAGGTTACGGGCAAGGGCACGCGCGTGAGCACCAACCTGATCCACGCGGCCCTCTTTCTGCAGGAAGGCGCGTTTCACGACTACACGGTGGACGACGTCCTGCACGTCAAGTGGGGACGCGGCCTTCGCGGCCTGTTCCCCTTCGGCCCGTATCCGGCCAAGGACGGAGACGTGCTGACCATCTACGGCCAGGACGACGTGGAGTGGGCGGACATCTGCTCCATCCTGGGCATCGAGCACCTCCTGGCGGACGAGCGGTACGACACGCTGGAGAAGCGCATCGAACGCAAGCCCGAGTTGTACCCAATTCTGGACGAGGCGTTCAGGAAGAAGACGCGCGAGGAGTGGAAGGACGCGTTCCGGGCGCGGAACTACCGGTGCGATCCGTGCCTCAACTACCAGGAACTGATGGAGACCGAGCAGTTCAAGGCGAACAATATGCTGCTCGACGTGGACCACCCCACGGAGGGCAAGCTGCGCCTGCTGGGCAACCCGGCTCAGGTAAGCGAGAACAGCGAGTGGCGCGGCGACACGCGGCACCCTCCGCTCATCGGTGAGCACTCGCGCGAGGTCATGAAGGAGGCCGGCTACACCTCTGCGCAGATCGAAGCGCTCATGTCGGAAGGTGTTGCCGTTGAACCGGAGCCCGCCTCCATCAAGATCAGAGGCCGCGACAAGTCCATGCGGTCGGCCACGCAAGTCTCCGACAAGAGCCGCATGCAAGCGCAAGCGCAGGCCAACCAGGACCAGCTACAGCGGAAGTAACGGCCGGGCGGGAAGCGGCTCTTGACTAACGCCGCTTCCCGCCGCTTGGTCCACCCGTCAGTTTCGCAACTACGGGTTTCGTCCTCGTATACGCCTCCCGCCAGACCACGGGCTGCCGCGCAAGGCTCTAGCTCTACTAGCTGAACCAGCAGCGGATAAGCGGAGTTCGGCGTTCATGGCGCATTTTACGATCGAAGCCTCACCCCTATGAAGCCCCTGTATTTAGGCAATTGGAGCCGCCTGTTTGCGCCTTTCGGTAGCTCAAATGGCTGCTGGCTGCTTCCCGTCAATTAATCAGGCTGCGTTCGGCGGATGATTGCCATCACCTCCTGTCTGGACTCCGAACCGCGTAGGCCCAGGCCTCAACCACTGGACAGAACGCCCTGACTAGCGGTATCCTGTCTGTCCAACCTGCTCGGTGGTGAAGGAGGGCACGTGGAGACACCCAAGGATATCGCCGCCAGGATCATCGCCAATGTCCAGAAGGTCATCATCGGCAAAGACCAGGAGGTGGAACTGGCCCTCATCGCCCTGCTGTGCCAGGGCCATGCCCTGATTGAGGACGTGCCGGGCGTCGGCAAGACGACGCTGGCCAAGAGCATCTCCCGGTCCATGGGATGCACCTTCAAGCGCATCCAGTTCACGCCGGACCTTCTCCCCAGTGATATCACCGGAGTCTCCGTTTACAATCAGAAGACGGGGACATTTGAGTTCCGAGCGGGGCCGGTCTTCGCTCAGATCGTGCTGGCCGACGAGATCAACCGGGGCACGCCCAAGACCCAGTCTGCCCTGCTGGAGGCGATGGAGGAGCGGCAGGTCACGGTGGACGGCCTGACCCACAAGATGCCCCGCCCGTTCCTGGTGCTCGCCACGCAGAACCCCATCGAGTATGAAGGGACGTTCCCATTGCCCGAGGCCCAGCTCGACCGGTTTCTGCTCCGCATCACCCTTGGCTACCCTTCGGCGGCCGACGAGGTCACCATCGTCCAAAAGCAGCAGATTACACATCCCATTGATGCGCTGGACCAGGTGGCATCCCCGGAGGAACTCGTGGAGCTGCAGGATGCGATCAAAAAAGTCTACCTGGACCCCATCCTGATCCAGTACATAGTCAGTCTGGTGGATGCCACGCGATCCCATTCGTCGGTGTACTTGGGAGCATCGCCGCGCGGCTCTCTGTCCCTATCGAAAGCAGCCCAGGCGCACGCTCTGCTGCGGGGCAGGGCGTTTGTGCTGCCGGACGACATCAAGGGCCTGGCGAGCCCCGTGCTGGCCCACAGGATTATCATTGGCGCGGCGGCCCGGATGAAAGAGGTGACCGTGAAGCAGGTGGTGGCTGAAGTGCTCAACAACGTTCCGGTCCCGGGCGCCCGGGTCCAGCGCTAGAAGCCCATCACAGAGAGAGATCCCATGCGAGGAAGCAAGGCGGCCCTCATCATTCTAGCCTCCACGATGGTCTTCGCGCTGGCCACGGGGTTTCCCCTGCTCACTCGCTTCATCTACGTCCTGATCCTGGGCATGGGACTCACGTTTCTCTGGACATGGTTGAGCCTGCGCGGGCTGCATGTAACGGTTGACCGCCGCACCTCCCGCACCCAGGTAGGCCGACAGGCGGATGAGACTATCACCATCCGCAGCGACAGTGTCCTGGGGAAGCCCTGGCTGGATGTCCAGGAAGCGACCACCATGCAAGGGCAGCGCACAGGCGCCGTTGTTTCTCTGGGGCCGAAGAGCGAACACACCTGGGACCTGCAACTGGAGTGCCTGCGTCGGGGTGTGTTCACCGTGGGGCCGGTGCGCGTGGCCACAGGCGACCCGTTTGGCCTTTTCCGGCTGGAGCGCTCGATGGGTGGCACGCATACGCTCATAGTGTACCCGGCCACGGTTGACCTCCCCAATCTGACCCTGCCCCCCGCGGACCTGCCCGGCACTGCCGCGTTCTACCGTCGCAGCCTGCATGTCACCCCCAATGCTTACGGCGTCCGCGAGTACGTGGCCGGCGACAGCTACAACCGCATTCACTGGCCTACGACGGCGCGTGTGGGGCGGCTCATGGTGAAAGAGTTCGAGATGGAGCCCACCAGCGATGTCTGGATTGTGGTGGACGGCCAATCCGCGGTCCAGGCAGGGACATGGCCGGACAGCACGGAGGAATACGCTTGCACCGCGGCTGCGTCAGTCGCGCGCAAATACCTTGAGAATAACTACACTGTCGGCCTGCTGGCGCACGGGGCGGAGGCGCACATC
Organism: Dehalococcoidia bacterium; assembly: GCA_030648205.1. Lineage (NCBI taxonomy): Bacteria > Bacillati > Chloroflexota > Dehalococcoidia > Dehalococcoidia bacterium. The sequence continues at coordinate 30,433 of JAUSIH010000036.1, forward strand.
TTGCCCGCCGACCGGGGCGACCCCCAGTTCACGCGTATCCTGGAGGCCCTGGCGCTGTTCCAGGCCCGCGGCTCCGTGGGCCTGGGAGATATTCTCGCCGCCCGCGGAGAGCGCTTTGGCCGCCACACGACGGTGGTGCTGATCACCGCCGCAGCCGACCACGACTGGCTTGCAGCGGTGCGCTTCCTCGTTCGCCGCAAGGTCAAGGCAGCGGCTATTTTGCTGGACGCATCCACCTTTGGCGCCCGAGGGAGCGTGCAGCCCGTTGTGAGCGGGCTGGCGGCGCTGGGCGTCCCCGCATGCACCGTAAAGAGAGGGGAGCCTCTTTCCACCGCCCTTCGGCTGGAGATGACGACGGGGACGAGGCCCATCGCCCGAGAGCAGTACGTGCCCAGGCGGGAGGCGCGCCCATGACCATGGGGGCCATCTGGACCCGCGGCGTCCGTCCGCCCGCCGAGGCGCCGGCGCCGGTGCGTGGCCTCAAACGCCTTCTCTCCTGGGAGGGCTGGCTTACCTTGGGCCTTGAGGCGATCGTATTGCTCAGCACCGTGTGGTCGGTGGAACAGGCCCAGTGGGTGCCCGTGCTGCCTTCCCTCAGTCTCATCGCCGTGCTGGGCATGGCCGCCGCCGCGGGGATTGAGCGCGCGCGCTGGCATACCGCCCTGGGGATGCTGGCGGGTCTGGCGCTTATTGGCATCCCGGTCGTGCTCTGGCAGAGCGCAGCCGCTCTCCCGAGCACCGCATGGGATGCCCGTTTTGGCGAGTTGCTCACGCGTATGGCCAAGTGGTGGGAGCTGGCCCGCACGGGTGGCATCAGCATAGACCCCCTGCCGTTCGCCGTGGCGCTGGCCTTTCTGGTCTGGGCCTTAAGCTTCACATCCACCTGGTTCCTGCAGCGCCGCCTGAACATGTGGTGGGGCATCCTGCCCGCGGGGTTCTGCCTGCTCACCAACCTCAGCTATCTGCCAGAGAGCTACTACGGCTACTTCTGGACATACCTCCCCGCCGCCATGCTCATCATGATGCGGACCAATGTGCTGCGGCTGCAGAAGGGCTGGCGGGAGAATGGCACCCGCGTCCCGCGAGGCCTGGGCATCACCTTCCTGATGCACGCCGGATGGTTCTCTCTCCTGGTCGTCGGCATCGCATGGGTGCTGCCCCTGCAAACGGCCACGGTCGTGCCGCTCCGCGCCGCATGGGAGGCGGTGCGCGCCCCCTGGGCTGACATGGAGACCGAGGTTGGCCGGCTCTTTTCCTCCCTCCCCGCGCGAAAGGCAGTCCCCCTGCACGCCTTCGGCCGCGCCATGCCTTTCCGTGGCGCTATCAACCTGGGAAACGAGGTGGCCTTGCTGGCCCAGGCGGACCACGCGGGTTACTGGCGCGCCAGGGTCTATGAGGTGTACTCCGCCGAGGGCTGGCTGATAGGAGACAGGAATGCCTCGGACCTTTCCGCGGCCTCGCTCAACTCCCGCGAGGCCAGGGGGGCTGTCTACCGGGCGCGCAAAACAGTCACCCAGCGGGTGGAGGTCAACTTCTCCACCGATACGCTCTTCGCCCAGGGCCAACCTCTGGAGGCCAACATCCCCGCCCTGATGGAGACTGCCCCGGCAGGGGTCTACGGCATATCGCTGACCGACGGCGCTGGCGCTCAAAACCTTCCCTTTGACCTTCGGAGGCTATCGGGCAATTTGCGCCAGGCCCTTCAGGCCCAGGGGTCCCTCAGCCGGGACGAAGTCCTGCGACTTCTGCCCTCCGGTGTGCGGCTCAAGGATGTGCAGGAAAGCGGCGGCCATGTTGTGGCGGTCCAGATCACGCGTGAAGCCGAAACATCGGACGTGCTGGGCCTCCGCAGCCCCAGCCGGTCCCTGGGCCCGCGCGGCTACCAAATGGTGTCGTCCGTCTCTGTGGCGTCCGCGAGGGAGCTGCGCGCATCCGGCGTTTCCTTCCCACGATGGGTGACCGATCGCTATCTGCAGTTGCCGTCCGGCATCCCGGACCGGGTGCGCCGCCTGGCGCAGGAGGTCGGTCGGGACGCGCCCACGCCTTACGACAAGGCGGTCGCCATCGAGGCGTACCTGCGGCGAATCCCCAACGCCACCGATATTGAGGCGCCGCCACCGGGCGCGGACGGCGTGGACCACTTCCTGTTCTCTGTACGCCGCGGCTATAGCGATTACTACGCGTCAGCCATGGTGGTTATGTTGCGCTCAGCCGGCGTCCCCGCGCGATTGGCGGTGGGCTACGCCACGGGACAATGGGACGACCAGACCAAGGTCTATGTAGTCAGGGAGCGCCATGCACACGCCTGGCCGGAGGTTTTCTTCAACGGATACGGATGGGTGGAATTCGAACCCACAGCCGGGCACGAAGCCTTTGCCCGCGGAGACCAGTCGGAGGAGGCGTCAGCCTCCAGCAACGACACGACGGGCGATGAGTACCCGGCGTTCGACGATGACCTCTTAAGCGAGATGGATGGAGCCGACCTGAGCGACTTTCGCGATGACGCAGGCCCGTGGGCAGCAGTGGCCCGCGTGACCAGCGTTACGTTCTTCGTCGGCCTGCTGGCTCTGGCCGCGATGTGGCTGGTGTGGATGCTGAGCTTCCGCGGCCTGCGTCCCGCCATGGCCGCGTATGAGAAGATGGCGCGTCTTGCGGGCCTCTCCGGTCTTGCGCCAAAGGTCCACGAGACTCCTTCCGAGTACGCGGGGACGCTGACACAGGTCTTGCCGTCTCAGAAGGACGCCATCCAAACGATCACTCACGGCTTCGAGCGGAGCCAGTACGGCAAGCAGTCTCTGAGCCCTCAGGACGAGGAGGAGATTAGTTCCGCCTGGCGCACAATCCGGTCCCGGCTGCTGCGGCGCGTACTCCGCCGCCTGTAAGACACGGAGTCCCTGTTCCTCTGGGAGGCACTGGTGAATACAAAGAGGCCGCCACCGACATCGGTGCGGCCTCTTCATTTCCGGCTAGGCGCCTTCCGCAGGAGAGCAGCGGCGCTCAGCCCCGGACGGAGTCTGTGGGCGTGGCGCTGGTTACTCGCCGTCTTCGGCAATGCGGAGCGCGCCTAACTCAGCCAGAAGGGCCATCGCCTTTGGCTCGTACTCGTTCAGCGCCATCACGCGGCACGGTATCGGCGTCACGCCCAGGAAGCCGAAGGTGTCCTCGGCGCGCACCTGCGCGGGGACACCCTCCTGCCGCAGCAGGTCCACCCACATCTCGGCGGTAATCTGGTCCGGGGCGGTCGCCACGTACACCCACTTCATGCCTGGTGTCCTGTCCCTGAAATACACCTATGAATTGTCATTGCGAGGACTCCGGCAAGCCGGAGGGCGAAGCAATCTGGAGGAGGGGTGTACCCCGCAACCAGATTGACACGCCCCGATTTCATCGGGGCTCGCAATGACATTGGCAACGAACTTCGGAGACGCCCCACTAGCCGCCGTGTCCGTTCCGCCGTCCGCTACGCTCCAACGCGGCCTTCGCCGCATCCTCCTGGCCCTTTCGCACCACGACCTGAAAAGACGCGCTCCAGCCCGCATCCCACGGGCCCGATTGAGATGGGCTAAGCATCGCCTCAACCCCCGCCGAACGCAGCGCCCGCACGATTGCCTCCGCCGCCTGCAGGTCGGGCGCGGTCGCTACGGACACCCATTCATCCGGCACAGTCAGCCTCCTGGGTCACGTTGCACACGGCCATCAAGGAATCACGGACGGTGCGGCAGGTCCGCTGTCCACCGTGACTCCCCCCTCGCCGAGCATGCGCGCCAGTTCCAACCGCAGATCGTCGCACAGTCCAGTCGTGAGACCCGGCAAGTCCAGTTGCTGTGTCTCCGAGCCAAGCTGCCGCACCACGATGCGCACACAATCGCGGCCTGGGAACCGCCGCAGAATTGCGACCAGGCTCTGTAGAAACGCAATGTCCTTCGCTGAGTCCTCTGTCTCCGCTACGGCAATCGTGATGGAGCGGGACGCGTCGGGCGCGGGCCGAGACAACTCGTCCAGTTGTTCGGACGGCGCGAGCACAGGCTCACTGAGGGCCTCCTGGACCCCTTCCCCGGAGTTTTCCGCTTCAAAAGGGCGAACGTCGTCACAGGACAGCGAGACTCGGTCGGCCCGCACGCGCACCCGGCCCCGCACCATCAAGACAGATCCCTCGCGCCAAAGCTCCATAGTCCGCTGGTAAACGTCCGGCCAGACAGCCACCTCGACGCCGCCCGTTGTGTCCTCCAACTGCGCAATGACAAAGGCGCGCCCATCTTTTGTGAGAAGGGAGCGCATGCTTCGGACAAAGCCCGCCGTCTGAATCACCTCGCCGTGCAGCCCCGGCGTGCTCTCCACCAACTCCGGTGTTATCTCCGCGGGCAAGTAGTCCACCTGCCCGCGCAGGGCCGCCTGCGCCCGGCTAAACGGGTGCTCGGAGAGGTAGCCGCCGACAAGCTCACGCTCCCATTCCAGTTTCTCGGTCGGCGAGACGTCGCCACCGGACAGTTCGATGCCTGGTAACGGAGTGGACACGGCAACGCCGAACATGTCAAACATAGTCGCCTGGCCCGTCTCGCGAAGCTTTGCCTCCCGCTGGGCCTGGCCCGTGATCTTCTCCACCACCGCCAGCAGCCCGCCGCGCGGGCCGAGCGTGTCCAGAGCGCCTACCTTGATAAGGCTCTCCATCGCCCGTCTGTTCGTGTTCCGCAGGTCCGCGCGGCGTATAAAATCGGAAAGGTCTTTGTACGCACCGCCCTTTTCGCGCGGGGCTATAATGCCCTGCACCGCGGATGCGCCAACATTCTTGATGGCCCCCAGGCCGCAACGAATGCCGCGACCGGCCCCGGGCGATACCTCTATGGCGAACTCAACGCCGCCGTGGTTCACGTCGGGCGGCAGCACGGGAATGCCCAGGTGCCAGCACTCGGCGAGCATCGTCGCAACCTTTTCTTCCTTGCCTATGAAGGCGTTCAGGGCGGCGGTCATATACTCCTCGGGATAGTTCGCCTTGAGATACGCCGTCCAGTAGGAGATGAGGGCATAGCTGACGCTGTGCGCCTTGTTGAAGGCATAACCCGCGAATGGCAGAATGAGGTTGAAGACGGCGACAGCGGTCCCCTCGTCATACCCGTTCCCGACGGCGCCCGCGATGAACTTCTCCCGCTCCTTCTCCATGACCGCGGGGATCTTCTTGCCCATCGCCTTGCGGAAGATGTCCGCCGCGCCCAGCGTGTATCCCGCGAACTTGCGCGCTATGTGCAATACCTGGTCCTGATAGGTGATAACGCCGTACGTTTCGTTCAGTATCTCCGACAGCGCCGGATGAGGATGACGGATAGGCTCCTCTCCGTGTTTGGCCTTGATGAACGTTTTAATGTGCTCCATAGGGCCTGGCCGGTAGAGCGCGATCATGGCGGACAGATCCCGGACCGACCCTGGACGAAGCTGCTTGATATACTGCCGCATGCCGGGGCTTTCAAGTTGGAAGATGCTGGTTGTCTCTCCGGAGGAAAGGAGGTCAAAGGTCTTCCTGTCGTCAAGTGGAATCTGGAGAAGGTCAATCTCACCGCCCCGCGACCTGGACACCAGGTCCCGCGCCTTTTGCAGAATGGTGAGGTTGATTAGACCAAGGAAGTCCATTTTCAGCAGGCCCATCTCGGCAATCGTCTCCATGGAGAACTGGGTGACCACGACTCCGCCGCCGCTCTCCTCGGCCTTCTCCACCTTGGTGGGCCGCTGCAACGGCACATAGTTGCTAAGCGGCTCGTCGGAGATGACAACACCCGCCGCGTGGGTGCTCGCGTTCCGGGCTATGCCCTCAAGCTGCCTGGCCGTGTCAATCAGCTTCCGCAGGATATCGTCCGCCTCGGAGACGGCGCGCAACTCCTGGCTCGCCTTCATGGCTTCATCCATGGTCTTGGCGTCGAACGGCACCAGGCGGGCGACCCGGTCCACGTCCCCGTACGCCATGCCGAGGGCGCGGCCCACGTCCCGGATGGCGGCCTTGGGCCCCAACGTGCCAAAGGTGATGATCTGGGCGACGCGGTCGGCGCCGTACTTCTGCACGACGTAGCTGATGACCTCGTCGCGCCGATCATCTTGGAAGTCCATGTCAATATCAGGCATCTCCTTGCGCTCCAGGTTAAGGAAGCGCTCGAAGACGAGATTGTAGTCCAGGGGGTCCACGCTGGTCACGCCCAGGCAGTAGAGCACAAGGCTGGCGGCGGCGCTTCCCCGAACGCCGAAGAGGATGCGCCGCTCCCGCGCGAACCGGGTGTAGTCCCACACCACCAGGAAGTAGTTCGCGAAACGCGTCTTCCTGACGACGTCCAACTCGTACTCAAGACGTCGCCGTATTTCGTCGGTCACGTGGGGAAAGCGACGGTCCAGGCCTTGCCAGCACAGCTCGGCCAGGTACTCGTCCGCGGGCTTGCCGCCGGGCGTTGGAAACTGGGGCAGGTGCAGCTTGCCGAACGTCAGCGAGACGTCGCACATGTCAGCTATGCGCTGCGTGTTGACGACGGCCTCCGGCAGGTGCGCGAAGGCGTCCGCCATCTCCCGCGGGCTGCGCAGATAGAAGGAGTCGTCGGACATCTTCATCCGCTTCTCCTCTTGCACGGTGGCGTTGGTCTGAATGCAGAGGAGCACGTCCTGGATGCCCGAGTCCGCGCGGTTAGTGTAATGGACATCGTTCGTAGCCACCAGAGGCAGGCCGATCTCCTGATGGAGGCGCAGCAGCTCCTTGTTCACCTGGACCAGCTCGGGGATGTTGTGGTCCTGCAGCTCCAGGTAGAAGTCGCCGAAGACCTCCTTATACCAGAGGGCCGTTTGCCTTGCCTCATCGTGACGGTTTTCCAGGATGAGACGCGGCACCTCGCCGTTCAGGCAGCCGGACAGGACGATAAGGCCCTCATGGTGCTGCTCCAACAACTCGTGGTCCATGCGCGGCTTGTAGTAGAAGCCCTCCAGATGGGATTTGGTGGAGAGCTGGATGAGGTTCTTGTAGCCCGTGGCGTTCTTGGCTAGCAGCAGGATGTGGTAGGAGTTCTTGTCGGCGGCGCCGCGGCTGAAGCGGCTTCCGACGGCCACGTATCCCTCAATGCCGAGGATGGGCTTCACGCCCTCCCTCTTCGCCTCTCGATAGAAATCGATAACGCCGTAGAGGGCGCCGTGGTCGGTAATGGCCATGGAGTCCATCCCCATCGCCTTGGCCTGCTGGATGAGGTTGGGAATGCGACAGAGGCCGTCCAGAAGGCTCAGCTCGGTGTGGAGGTGGAGATGGGTGAACTGAGCGGCGGCCATGCAGCCTCCCAACGGGCAAAGTTCACGCCATTATAGCCCGGCGGACGGCTGAGGCACCAAGAAGGAGCTATTGCTCCTGGATAGTAATATTGAGGATTTTCTCGCCAGGCGGCGCGTTGGGACTGCGCGAGGGGTCGCGCGGCGCGAGGGCGTTCAGGACACTCTGGCCCTCCACAACCTTGCCGAACACGCTGTGGCGGCCGTCCAGCCAGGGCGTGGGCACGTAGGTGATGAAGAACTGGCTCCCGTTGGTGTTGGGGCCTGCGTTGGCCATGGAGAGGATGCCTGGGCTATCGTGCTTGAGGGTGGGACTGAACTCGTCCCCGAACTCGTAGCCGGGGCCGCCCGCGCCGGTGCCGGTGGGATCGCCGCCCTGGGCCATGAAGCCGGGCAGCACGCGATGAAAAGTAGTGCCGTTGTAGAAACCCTGCCTGGACAGAAACACGAAGTTGTTGATTGTCTTGGGAACCTGCTTGGCGAACAGTTCAACCACCATCTTGCCCTTGGTGGTTTCAATTGTAGCGGTATACCGTTTGTTGGGGTCAATGGTCATGGGAGGCGGCGCGTCCCATCGCATCGCGCGCGTCTGTGTGGGATTCGAGCGTGGCGTGGGCGATGGAGGCGGCGCGGGCGTAGGTGTAGGAGGAGGCGGGGGCGGAGCGCACGCAGCCAGAAGGAGGGGCGTGCCAAGGACGAACGGAAGTATGCGGACAAAACGCGTCAAGCGTGACATGTAGTCGAAACTCCTTTTATTCATCTCTCCAGAGAGAGCGACAGACCAATGCGCGCGGTCTGCCCCGCGGCGCGCAGACATTTGTTCCCTATATCATTTCGTTCCAATACGCCCGCGCAGGCAAGCTACGGGGACCGCGGACGCGCCATGGGTGGTCGCGCCTCGACAACAGGCGAGCGTTGGACGCTTTCGGCGCCTCTGCGCGGAACGATGACCACCTTGCGGCCTTCGCCGTCGCCGACGCTCTGCGTCGTCACGTCCGGGTGCTCCGCCAGGGTCATGTGCACGATGCGTCGCTCCCGAGCAGGCATAGGCTCCAGCGTGATGGGGCGGCCACTAGCTTTGACGCGCTCCGCCATGCGGCCGGCCAGCCCCTTCAGCACCTCCATGCGGCGCTCGCGGTAACCCTCCACGTCAAGATTCACTATCACCTTTGTCCTGAGCTTGCGGCTCAGCATGAAGTTCACCAGGAACTGGAGAGACGAAAGGGTTTCGCCCCGCCGCCCGATAAGCAGGCCGGCGTCTTCCCCGCTGATATCAAACGAGACGGCGGTCTGCTCCGGAGAGACAGGCTCCGCCGACGGGCGCGGCGTCAGCGTGACGTTCACGGACATTCCCTTGAGGAGAGCATCCAAAGTTTCCCGCGCGGCCTCCGCGACGTTGGCGGGAGGTTGGGCAGCGCGAGGCGTTACTCGGACACGGGCTGGCTCAGCCCCCAGCCCCAGAATCCCCTTCCTCCCTTCGCTCAGAACGACGATCTCGACCTCGTCCTTGCTTACCCCCAGTTGTTTTAGGGCTTGGTCTATCGCTTCGTCCACCGTCTTGGCTGTCACTTCCAGACTGTCCATCGCTCACCAACTCCTTCGCCGGCGAAGAGGCCGGGGCCTGAGCGGGCGCAGTCTGGAAAAGAGGGAAGAGACTGCCCCACCCGGTAATGAAATACTGAAAAACTACACCGACAAGGTTAGATACCACCCAGTACAACGCGAGGCCGCTGGGGAATTGAAAGGTGAAGAAGGCGAACATGGCGGGCATCATCCACAGCATCATCTGGTTCGTCTGGGCCTGCTGTGGGTCCGTAGATGGCAGCATTGTCATCTTTTGCTGCACCCACATCGTGACGAAAACCAGGATCGGCAGGACAGGCAGAGCGTCCGGCACTCCCAGGTCCATCCACAGGAACCGGCTGTGCACCGGGATTGCCTGGTGCACCATAGGCAACCAGGGATACAGGTGACTCGACACGTCTATCAGCCCCTCGGGCGCGGGCGGCATAGCCTGGATGATGGCCTGGTACAGGCCTATCCAGATGGGGAATTGGACGACTATAGGACCCAGACAGCCCAGTGGGTTGATACCCGCTTCCTTGTACAAGCGCATCGTTTCCTGAGAGATGCGTGCACGGTCCTTGGGGTACTTGCGCTGAAGCTCCTGCAGACGCGGCTGCAGAGCGGACATCTTCTTGGTGGAGTACAACTGCTTGATCGTCAGGGGAAGCATGACCGCGCGCACCAGCAGCGTGAACAGGATGATGGCGACGCCGAAGTTGCCAAACACGGTGTACAAAAACACCACCGTGTTCAGCATGGGGCCGAAAACGACTACGTTCCAGATTGTCGCCAGGAATTCCACCGGTACTCCTACTTCACTTCCGTCTTGATGGTAACAAGCTTGTTGCCCGCCTTGACGTCCAGGGCAACAATGTCCTTATTCAGCGCACTCGCATATACGGCCTTGCCATCGGTGGCAAGCGGCGCGTACACGGGCGAGCCAAGCGCCGTGTCCCAGCGCTGGTCCCCCGTGCGCGCGTCAACGGCGAATACGCGCCCGTCAACGTCGCTGAAAACGACCAGCCCATCGGTCAGGACGGGCCAAGCCCGCAGAGCGCCCGGGGGCTTTACGGTGGCGGAGGGAGCGGAGGGAAATCTCCAGCGCACCTGTCCCGTGGCGGCGTCGAAAGCATAAAGCCGCCCGTCCATGCTCGTGGCGTACACAGTGGCGCCCGACGCTACGGGCCGCGTCCAAAACCAATTGTCGGACTGATGCCGCCATTTGACCTGGCCGGTCTGGGCGTCCAGCGCATAGAAGGTGCGGTCGAACGAGCCGACGTACACGGCGTCCTTTGTGACCAGGGGCGGCGCCGCGATTGCGCCTCCGGCCTTGAATGACCAGACGCGGGCGCCGGTGGCCGTCTTGAGCTTGAAGAAGTCCCCGCTCATGGTTCCCACGTAGACCGCCTCGCCGTCCAGCGCGGGGCCGGCCCATATCCTGTCACCCGCGGTGAACTCCCATGCCTTGATGCCGTCTTGCCTCTGGAGGCTATAGAGCTTGCCGTCCTCGGATCCCGCGTACACCCTGTCGGCGTCAACAGCCACATCTCCGACGATGGGCTTGCCGGTCGAGAACTCCCATTGCTTCAAGCCCGTCTTCACGTCCAGGGCGTACACTTTGCCGTTGTAGCCGCCGTAATAGACACGGTCGCTGGATATGACGGGCGTCGAGTAGACGTGGCTGACGAAATCTGTTCCTCGGGGGTATTCCCAAGTCACTTTGCCTGTTTGCTGCTCCACCGCAAGCATTTTGCCGTCTCGAGAGCCGATAAAGAGCGTACCGTCGTTAAGAACGGGGCCGGACCAGCCCGCGGGAGGGCGTGGAGCCTGACCGCACGCGGCCAGGAGGAAGACAAGGCCGAGGAGAACGCAAACGAGGACAAATCTCTTATCGAAACGGTGTCCAGCTATACGGAGGGTATCAGAGAACCGGCGCTGTAACGTCACGCTAACTCACACATCCGCCCCCTCGGGAGCGGGTCGAAAATCTAAGGGACCGGGTCGTAGCCGCTTACGACGAAGGGTGTGCACCGAGCCAGGCGCTTCAACGCCAGCCATCCGCCGCGCCAGACGCCGTGACGCTCGACCGACTCGCAGGCATACTGTGAACAGGTCGGCAAGTACCGGCAACTGACCGGGCGGAACGGAGAGACAGCCCACTGATAGCCATGAATGAGACCCAGCACAATGCGTTTCATACACGTCCAGTTGATGTGATTCCCTCTGGATGCCTGTCATCCAGAGCCCGCGCGCGCCGCAGCAAGTCGCTTACGGTCTGAGCGAGCCTGGTGTACGGGGCCTCCGCGACGCCGACGCGCGCGATAAAGACCAGGTCCCACCCCGGCGCAACGCCCGTCAAACGTACCGTCTCCCTGATACGCCGGCGAACCAGGTTCCGGACCACCGCTCCCCCGATCCTCTTGCTGACTACGTAGCCAAACCGGCTGTGCGGAAGTCCGTTGCTCAACGTCCGCAGAACGAGGAAGTTGCTGTTCCAGCCCCTCCCCCGCTTGCGGACTGCGTCAAACTCAGATTCCTTGCGAAGGCGCTGCTCCCGCCGCATGGGCGTGAACGCCCGCCGTCTATGTAGTTACCGCGCGCCAGCGACCCTTGAGCCGGCGCCGCTTCAGCACCTTTGCGCCATCCGCGGACGACATGCGCTCAAGAAATCCATGCTTGCGCCGTCGAGATATATGCTTAGGTTGGTACACGCGCTTGGTCATGAATTGTTCCTTCCGAAGTCCGACTTGGCACATTGTAGCCCACCCGTACCTATATGTCAATCTCAGCAACCGTGAAGAAGAGCGGTGTTACAATATGCAAGCAGGTAGATATGGCGAAACAACGTGCGGACGTGCTGCTCGTGGAGTGCGGGCTTGCGGAGAGCAGGGAGAAGGCCCGGGCCCTCCTGCTGGCCGGCCAGGTCCGGCTCGGCGAGCGCGTCGTTGACAAGCCCGGCGTGCTGCTGCCGGAGGGCGCGCGATTGCGCGTGCTGGCGAAGGCGCCCTATGTCGGACGAGGGGGCGTGAAGCTGGCCCACGCCCTGGATGTCTTCCGCCTGGACGTGAGCGGCATGACCGCCCTGGACGTGGGAGCGTCCACCGGCGGCTTCACCGACTGCCTGCTGCAGCGGGGCGCCCGCAAGGTGTACGCGCTGGACGTAGGCAAGGGGCAGATAGACTACCGGCTGCGCACCGACCCGCACGTCGTCGTGATTGAGGGTGTCAACGCCAGATATCCCTTCGCACTCCCCGAGCAGGCGGACATGGCCACGGTGGACGTCTCCTTCATTTCTCTCACCCTCGTGTTGCCGAACGTCCTGGCGATGGTGAAACCCGGCGGCCCTGTGGTGGCCCTGGTCAAGCCTCAGTTCGAAGCGGAGCGGAAGCAGATCCAGCGAGGCGGGCTGGTCAAAGACCCCGCAATCCATGCACAGGTGCTGGGACGTATCATTATTTGGGTAGTGGAGCACGGCGCGCGACTGCGCGGGCTGACCGCATCCCCTATCCTTGGCGGCGATGGCAACAGGGAGTTCTTTATCCACGTGGAGACCACAAAGGACTAGCGACGATCCTATGGGAACCCGCTCACGTCTGCACGCGCAGCTACTGGCCCTCGTGGTAGCGATGTCCACGCTCACCGGTCTTGTCGCCGGATGCAACGTGCGCGGCGAGGATGCGGCGAGCCGCATTAACCGCATTCTTTACGTTGACACAGAGGGGCGCATCCTCACTGTCCTGCCGGACGGCTCGGACCGTCGGCAACTCACGCCCGCGGGCGACGTGTTCACCTCCGCCGGCATGGGCATCCAGGGGCAACTGCAAGTCCTATCTGACTGGTCTCTGTGGTCCCCAGACGCACGACTTGTAGCCTACACGCGCCAGGAGATGGACGGCTTGTCCCGACTCTCGCGGGCACTTTATGTCATGCAGGCGGATGGCTCGCGCCCCGTGAAGCTGTTCGAGGACGCGCAGTCAGTCCCCTTTTTCATGTACTGGTCCCCGGACAGCCAGTGGCTGGCATTCTTTTTGTCCGACTCCCGAGAGCAGCGCCTCATGGTGGTTCCCGCGGACGGGTCACGGCCCGCATCCGTCCTGGCTTCCGGCGCGCCCGCCTACTTTGCCTGGTCGCCGGACAGCCACCGCATCCTGCTGCATCTGGGCGGAAGCACGCAGCGGAACCCCGCCGCGCGTCTGACCGCTATCAACCTGGATTCTCGCCAGAGCGAGGTCATTGACCAGAAGCCTGGCGAGTTCGGGGCGCCCGCGTGGTCGCCGGATGGTCGGCGCATCGCGTACGTGGTACATGGCCCAGACGACGACAGCCTGTGGACCGCGGACGCTCAAGGCGAGGCGCGCCAGCTCGTCGCGACTCTTCCCGGCGGTGGCTCTCTGTCCTGGTCGCCGGATGGAGCACGGCTGGGCTATCTGAGCGGCGCGCACCCGGATGCGCCCTTCGGGTTCCTGGCCACCTACGATCTGGCGGCGCGCGTGGAGACCGTGCTGGCGCGCGGGCCGTTAGTCGCGTTCTTCTGGTCGCCGGACGGCAAGCGCATCGCCTATATCACGGCGGACACGGGAAAGAGTCAGCTTGTCTGGCACGTGGCCGAAGTGACCGGCGGCCAGGAGCGCGTCATCTCTACTTTTGCCCCCACGGCGCACCTGGACTTCCTGTTAGACTTCTTCGACCAGTACGCCCTGTCCATGTCCTTCTGGTCGCCGGACAGCCGCTACCTGGTCTATCCCGCGCTTGGCAACGGCGAGACGCTGAGTCCAAGGGGAGCGTCTACTTTCGGCGATGTGGTGTATGTGGCGCCAGCCGACGGCGGCGCGCCGCCTCGCGCTATCGCGGAGGGCCGTTTCGCTTCCTGGTCGCGCAAGTAGCACCAAGTTGCAAAAAAGCACGGTGTGAAAAGCCGCTCATGGTTCGACAGGCTCACCATGAGCGGGCCTGGGGCGAACCTGGTGTACGCGAACGTACGCAACCGAGCAATAGCCAGGGCCGCCAATGAACAGACCTGCAATTGGCCGCTGTCGTAGCTGCCGCACCGCGTCGCACTACGCGGGGAAACGCGGCTTGCATTGAGGACTGCAACACGCCTATAATCGAGCTTCATATTTGCGTCAAGGGCCAAACAAGAGGACTCTTTATTCCGCTTGAGGCTATCGTACGCCGGCGGAGGAGGTAGGCGACTATGCGCAGGCACACACTGATTGCACGGGCGCTCGCCGTGTTATTTGCCCTCGCCCTGGTGGCTTCGGCCTGCACGGCGCCGGCCCCCTCGGCGCCAGCTGCACCGTCCGCCACGCAACCGTCCGCGCCGGCCCCGGCCCAGGCGGTGGGCGCGCCGTCCACGGGCGCTGGCAAGGGCGGCACCCTCCGTCTCCTCTGGGATGACCCGCCCTCCCTCGACCCTGCGCTGGCCTCGGACACCACCTCCTCAGGCATCATCCTAGAAGTGTTCAGCGGGCTTGTGTCCTTCACCCCCGACCTGAAGCTTGTCCCGGACTTGGCCGAGAGGTGGGAGGTCACCCCGGACGCCAGGACTTACACGTTCTTCTTGCGGAAGAACGCCAAGTTCCACGACGGCAAGCCAGTGACCGCCCGCGATTTCAAATACTCCTGGGACCGTATCGCCAATCCGGCTACCGAGTCCACGACCGTGGATATTTATCTGGGCGACGTCGTGGGCGTGAGCGACGTCGTGCGCGGCAAGGCCAAGGAGATATCGGGCATCAAGGTGATCGACGATTACACCTTCCAGGTGACCATTGACGCGCCCAAGGCGTACTTCCTAGCAAAGCTGACGCTCCCCGCCGGGTTCGTCGTTGACAAGGCGAACGTGGAGTCAAGCAAGAACTGGACGCGCAACGCCAACGGGACGGGCCCCTTCACGCTGAAGGAATATGCCATTGGCAAACAGATCGTCCTAGCTCGCAACGCCAACTATTATCGCGAGCCCGCACCAAAGCTGGACCAGGTCCTTTACAGCCTCTCCGGAGGCACGCCGGCCACCATGTACGAGAACAACGAGATTGACGTGAGCGGCGTGAGTCTCGCCGACCTTGACCGGGTACGGGACCCCAAGAACCCCCTGAACAAGGACCTGGTCGTCTCTCCGCCCGAGTTTGCCCTGTACTTCATTGGCTTCAACGTGAACAAGCCGCCTTTTGATGACGTGAAGGTCCGGCAGGCCCTGACTCTCGCAGTGGATAAGGACGCTATCACGAAAAGCGCTTTCTCCAGCCTGCGTGTGTCCGCCTACGGCATCCTGCCGCCGGGCATGCCGGGGTTCAACAAGGACTTGAAGGGGCTGAGGTACGACCCTGCAAAGGCAAAGCAACTTCTAGCAGAGTCCAAGTACGCGGGCAAGATGCCGCGCATCCTTCTTAACGTGCCAGGCACGGGTGGCTCCGTGGGCCTGGACGACGAAGCGATGATTGAAATGTGGAGAAAGAACCTGGGTGTCACGGTGGAAATCCAGCAGTCCGAGTGGGCCACCTACCTCCAGGACCTGAACGCGCGCAAGTACCAGATGTGGGGCGGCTCCGGCTGGATCGCCGACTTTCCGGACCCGCAGAACTTCCTGGAGGTCCTTTTTTACAGCCAGAGCAACAAGAATGATGGTAACTACAAGAACCCGGACGTGGACAAACTGATTGAGCAGGCCAGGACATTGCAGGACGTGCAGAAGCGCATGGCCATGTACCAGCAGGCGGAGGACATCATTGTCAACGAAGTGGCAGTCCTGCCCGTTTGGCACGGAACGGAAAGCAACCGCCTGGTCAAGCCGTGGGTCAAGGGGTTGACCTTCCCTCCCATGCCCGTCCCGCGCATGCAATATGTCGCGATAGAGAAGTAGCGGTCGGTAATGGCAGGGAGACACGACGATGTTTGCCTACATTGTCAAGCGCCTGCTCTGGACACCGTTCCTGCTCCTGGCGGTGTCCTTCATCACGTTCTTCCTGTCGCTCTACGGGCCGGGCGACCCCGTCCAAGTCCTCCTGGGGCAGCATCAGAACCCTGAGGTGCTGGCCCGCATCAAAGCGCAGCGCGGCCTGGACCGTCCCTTCCTGGAACAGTATGGCCGCTATATCTGGAACGCCTTCCAGGGCGACCTGGGAGAGAGCCTCAAGTTCCGTGGACAGCCTGTGGGCGAACTGCTGGCAGGCAAGGTCTGGACAAGCTCCAAGCTGGCCGTCGTCGCCCTGGTCATCGGACTTGCCGTTGGCATCCCTCTCGGTCTCGTCGTCGCCAACAAGCAGGGCACGGCGATGGACCCTCTCATCGTCAGCGTCTCGCTGTTCTTCTCATCGCTGCCCGTTTTCATCACGGCGCCGGCCTTGCTCCTCATATTCGTTATCTGGCTCAAACTGATGCCCAGCGCGGGATGGGCCGGCGACCTGGCCGACCCGCGCCTCATCCTCCCCGCCCTCGTGATGGCTCTCCCCTCCATATCGTCCATCATCCGGCTCATGCGCGCGAGCACCCTTGAAGTGCTTGGCCAGGAGTTCGTCCGCGCGGCGCGCGCCAAGGGCCTGACGGAGATGGCTGTCCAGAGCAGGCACGTGGCGCGGAACGCCCTTATCCCCGTCATCACCGTGGTGGGGATGTCGCTGGGGACGCTGGTGGAAGGAGCGTTCATCACGGAGACCATCTTCGGCATTCCCGGCGTGGGGCGGCTGGCGGTGGACTCGCTCTTCGCGCGAGACTACCCCGTCATCATGGCGATGACATTACTCATCGCGGTGTCCTTCGTCATGGCGAACCTGCTTGTGGACATCGCGTACGCGTTCCTGGACCCGCGCATCCGCTACAGCTAGCCAAAAGGAGGCCGGATGGCCCAGTCCCGGCGGGAACCCACGGGCGGCGGCAGTCAAACGGACGTCGCGCATGCCGATGTCGGCGTGAGCGCGCGTCAAATTGGCCGCAGCTTGTGGAACCGAGCATGGCATCGCCTGCTAGGTAAGCGGATTGCCGTTGGCGCCATGGTCGTCCTAGGCATGCTCTACCTGGGCGGCATTCTGGCCCCCGTCCTCTCGCCGTACGACTATAACGCGCAGGACTTCGCCATCCGTAATCAGGGGCCGTCGTTCGCGCATCCCCTCGGCACCGACTGGCTGGGGCGCGATCAGTTCACCCGTGTCCTGTGGGGCCTGCGGACGACCGTTATTATTACGGTCACCTCCGTCCTGAGCGGGGCCTTGCCCCTGGGTCTGATCATCGGCACGGCCTCCGGCTACATGGGCGGGAAGTTCGACAATGTCGTGATGCGCATCGGCGAGGTGTTCCTGGCCTTCCCGGGCCTCCTGCTGGTCATTCTCCTGGCGGCGACGGTGAAGCCACGGGTGGTGGACCTAGCAAGGGCCTTTGAGGACTGGGGCAACTTCAGAGGGCTGGTGGCGAGCGGGTTTCCAGATTACCTTGTTATCTTTGGGTCACTGGCCATCTTCGCGTGGGTGGGCATGGCCCGGCTTGTCCGCAGCCAGGTGCTCTACCTGCGACAGTCGCAGTTCGTTGACGCCGCCCGCGCGGCGGGCGCCAGCCATTGGCGCATCATGATCGTGCACATCCTGCCGAACTGTCTCGGCCCGGTGATTGTGTCCGTCTCCATGGGGATGGGCGCCGCCGCCGGCTCAGAGGTGGTGCTGAGCTGGCTCGGCATCGGCATTCAGCCGCCGCATCCAAGCCTGGGGCGCATGCTCTATGAGTACGGGAGCATCAGCATCCTGCGCCAGTACCCCCACATGATCATCTTCCCCGCGGCCGCCGTGTCCATCATCATCTTCGCCTGGAACCTGTTGGGCGACGCGCTGAACGACGTGTTCAATCCACGGACGCGGTAAGCAGCGCACCGCTGTCCCATGAGGGACACAACACCTCAGTTCAAGCTAAGGCATTCCTTCGGCTAGCGACGGCGCAGGACGAGCAGCAGGCCGGGCAGCGCGAATATGGCGATGGCCGCCGGGTCAACCGTCGGCTCTCCCACGCGGGGGTTGCACGCCAGTCCGCCTGACGCGCCTTGTCCGCCCTGGGCAGACGCGGGCGTGGGTCCCGCAGCCGCGGGCTGGGCAGACGCGGCCGCCAGTGGAATCAGGGGCGAGACCGGCGGCCCGCTGAACGGCGCCATTGTGGGGATCGCCACCACCGTCGGCAAAACGGTGGGCGTGGCGATGAGCACGAGCCGTGCGTTGATGGACTTGCGCCAGGTGTTGTCCAGTTCGTCTATGCCCATGCCATAGACCTTCTGGAGGGCGTCGGTGATTTTCAGTCCGTCGTCAAGGGCGCGCAGCAACGTGGCCATCTTCGGCCCGCCGTACGTCTCTATCATGAACCGGACGACGCTCCTGCCCTCTCCATACATGAGGATGACGTCGTCAGGGCTGCCGGGCCGTGACCCCAGGTCACGCAGCGGAATCAGAGTGTTGGTCACCTGACGGCGCGCCAGCGTACGGTCGTACTCAGCCCCCGGCTGGATGTTCCCGAACTCCGCCAGGCCCTCGTTCAACCAGGGTGGTATCTGGGCCAGCGGACTGGGCGCCGCCTGATGCACAAGAAGGTGCGTGGCTTCATGGGAGGTTACGCCGCGGATGTTGGGGTCGCCGCCAAAGAGCAGCAGAACGCCCTGCTCGGAGTAGGCCTGACCCTCGGTCAGCAACGCGGTCTCGTAGGTGGTGCTGACGAAGGGCAGCGCCGGGCCCATGTCCGAGTACAAGTTATACGCGATAAGGCGAATAGGCTCCTTAAGCTGCGTCTCCAGCACGCCGCCCATCGTTTCCATGGTCTGCCGCGTCACGGCGAGAATCGAGTCGGCGCGAGCGCGCTGGCCGCCGTGATAATAGACCGTGATGAACCCGTCCGAAACGGTTTCCCACTTTATGCGTGGGTCCAGGTAGGTGTGGGACTGGGTCGGCGTGTCCAGCGCGTTGCCCGCCTCGTCGGTGATGCGATACGAATACGTGACATCCTGCCCCGGCGGGTAGTAGCGGTTCGTGCCGATGCGCCGGTGCGTGTAGTCCGTGGCGATGGTCGTGGCGCCCTTGTCAAAGGCGGGCTGGGCCACCACCTGCCCCCGCGAGCCGCGTATCATCATCCGCAGCTCCACCGACTTGATGGCGCGCTCCGATTTGGCCTCCAGGGTGAACCGCATGCCATCCGGAAACGTGTCCGTCACCGCTTCCTTCACCACGATGATCGGCTGGCCCTGCGCGCCGACCAGCGGCGGCAAGAGGGCGACGATCATCGCCAGTATGATGAGAATGGCGACTATAAGGGACACAGTACGCATACGGGGCCTCCTGTCCGCCTTCCATTCTAGCGGACTTGCGCGGCGCTGCCAAGCTCCTTGACACGTGCATCAGACAGACGTTATAGTCCAGGACAGGGGTTGCGGGCTTGAAAGACCACATCCACACATTCGCACGTCAAAAGAGCGGCCTCCTGCGTTGCTGGGAGTGCGGCCAGGAGTTCACGGACATCCAGGCGCTGTCCTACCGGCGCCAGATACTCTCCGCCTACGCCTGCGTGGTCTGCGGCGAGCCCGCCGCCTACCAGATCGGCGAGAAGACGCTATGCGACTTCCATGTGCGCGAGCAGGTGGACAAGGGCGTGGCTGAAGTCATGCGTAGAAAGACCAAGCAGGAGAAGCCTGCGAAGGAATGAGGTATAAGAGCATGCCGCAAGAGTATGGAAAAGTTACCGAAGAGGGGCTGGCCTATTTGCGGGCCAAGATCGGCCAGGAGCGCCCTATCACCGACCCCTACAACGAGTTCGTAACAAAGGATGGCATCAAGCACTTCGCCCGGTCCATCGGCGACCCCAACACCATGTGGTTCAACGAGGACTATGCCCGTAAGACACGCTGGGGCGGGATGATCTCGCCGCCGGGCTATCTGTACAGCATGAGCTGGGGAAGCTGGGACCTCCGCCGTGGCCGCGGCCTGGCCGGCGTTCACGGTCTCCACTCAGGCGACACATGGGAATGGTTCAAGCCCCTGCGCCTTGGCGAGAAGCTCACCACGTCGCACCACCTTGTGGACCTCGTGGAGAAGAAAAGCTCCTACGCGGGACGCATGTTTCACCAGATAGAGCAGGTGACCTTCCGCAACGAGCGCAAGGAGACCGTCGCCACATGGCAATTCTCGTCCATGCGCGTGGAGCGACATGAAGGCGCTTCCCGGGGCAAGTACCTGAAGACCAAGCTGGCCAAGTACACTCCGGACGAGATGAAGAAGATAGAGGCCGACTACGACGCGGAGGAGGTCCGCGGCGCGACGCCGCGCTACTGGGAGGACGTACGCGAGGGCGATGCGCTCACCCCTGTCGTCAAGGGTCCGCTGACCACCCAGGACATCATCGCATGGGTCATGGGCGCGGGGTCTCCCCACATTCGCGCCTTCCGGTTCTTCCTGGAGTACCGCCGCAGGACGCCCGCGGTGGCCGTCACCAACCCGGAGACCGGAGTGCCGGAGCCTATCGAGCGTGTCCACTGGGACAACTGGATGGCTGCGGAGATCGGCATGCCCGCCGCCTATGACTACGGCTCGCAGCGAGGCGCATGGGCCAGCCATCTGCTGACCAACTGGATGGGCGACGACGCCTGGCTCCGACGCATGGCCGTCGAGTACCGCGGTATCAACTTCCTGGGCGACACGGTCTGGCTCAAGGGCAAAGTCGTGCGCAAGTACGAGGAGGGCAACGCCCTCCTGGTGGACATTGATATCTGGGGCGAGACACAGCGGGGCCAGATTATCGTGCCCGGCAAGGCCACCATCGCCCTGCCGAGTCGCACGACCGGCCTGCCGAAGGTGGCGGAATAGGCGGCCCGGTGCGGGGCGCTCCTCCGCCTGACGGCGGCAGTCTGCGCGGTGAGCTGTCAGGCGGCGAAAAGGTCCTGTGGGAGGGAAAGCCGGTACGCTGGTTTTTCCAGTTCGTAGGCTCGCCCGCAGGGCTGTTCGTCGCCGCCTTCAGCTTGCTCTGGTTCTTTCTTGGCCTGCTGCTGTTCTACACCATCTGGATAGCGCCGCCGGAGGACGAGGCCCCGCACTTTGTCATACAGTTGCTTGCCCTTTTATTCCTCCTAGCAGCCTGCTACTTCGCGTTCGGGCGTTACCTGCTGGCCGCGGGGGAATGGCGCAACACCTCGTACCTTCTGACCGACCGACGGGTGCTGCTCTCCGCAGGCGCCATCGGCAAGGGGACGACGAGCGTGGACCTGGCGTCGCTCCGGCAGATACACGGCATGGTGCTGGCGCCGGGCCTCGGGGACATCTACCTCGGAGGCGCACCCCCCTTCAAGGGGCTGGTCGGACGGGTGCCCGGCTGGCTGCCCAGCGGCTTGCAAAGCCACATACCGACCCTGCAGTCGGTGCGCGACGTGGAGGCCGTGTACCAGGCGATTCTCGACGCCGCGCGGATGGCCCGTCCGCCGCAAGACGCCGGGGGCTAGCCCTTCCTACCGCAGGCGCATGACGGCGATGTAAATGCCGAAGCCTACTGCCGCCAGGCTCCACAGACCGCCGAAGTAGAAGCGCAGCAGAGCGCCGCTGACAGCGAAGCTCAGGAACACGCTCAGCCCGCCGATGACCGCCAGACCCGTGCTGCGCTTGCGGTTGACCGCGAGGCTCATAAGCTCGCCGGTGAGAAAGCCGATGCCCACAATGGCGGCCATTCGGAGGTACGGCAGCAGGAACGTAATGAAGAAGACGAAGGGTAGCTCCGTCTCCAGCACGTACCAGCCCACTCCCGTGCCCACGGCGAATCCAAGACCCACGACCGCCCCGATGATGTAGTGACGCGCGCTCACCTGAAAGGTGGGCAGGCGCTTGAGCTGGGCGCAGGCGCGACAGCGCGTGCCGACGGGCGTATGGACGAGGCACTTGGGACAGATGGGCGTCCCACACTTGCCGCAGCTCAGGTTTGTCTCAGTCTTGGGATGAGCGGCACATTGCATGGCGAAAGCCTTTTTCAGAACTCAGGGGTAAGCGACCAGACGGCTGAACGCCAGTTGGGCTGACGCCCGCTCGTTACCGCTTGGTCACGTCGTCCGGGCTGACGAGAGCGAAGATCAACTCGCCCTCCGCGACGACCTGGCCGTTCACTTCGGCCCTGGCGGCGCCCTTGCCAATAGGCCCACGCATCTTCGTCAGCGTGACCTCCAGACGGAGGGTATCGCCGGGTATGACGGGCCTGCGGAAGCGAAATGCGTCAATCCCCGCAAAGAGGCCAAGTTTACCCTTGTTCTCTGGCATGCTGAGAATCGCTACCGCGCCCACCTGCGCCAGCGCCTCCACGATCATCACACCGGGCATCACGGGGTTGCCCGGGAAGTGGCCCTGGAAGAAAGGCTCGTTCACCGTCACGTTTTTGATGCCGACGGCCTTCTCTCCCTGCCGGACCTCGACAATGCGGTCCACCAGCAAGAAGGGGTACCGGTGGGGAATGATGCCCATGATGTCCTTCGCTTCAAGCGTCATCTGCGCGCCCTCCCTTCCACGGAAGGGCGGGCCATCTCCATGAGGCGCTCCGCGACCTCCATAGGCGGCCCCGCGTTTCCCGGCTCCGTTTCTCCCTCCTGGCCCAGGGCATGGTAGTCAGTGCCGCCGCAGGGCAGCAGGCCGTGCGCCGCCGCCATCCGCGCCAGCCTCTCCATCTTTTCGGGAGGGTAGTTATTGTAGTGGACTTCCATGCCCACCATGCCTGCCTGCTTCAGCTCCGGCAGGACCGCATCCAGGTTGTCCACCTCACCTGGATGAGCGATAACAGGCAGCGCGCCCGTGCGACGGAGGAACCGGACCGCTTCGACCGGCGTCAGCTTCTCACGCTCGGCATAGGCGGGGCCGTTCCGGCCAATGTACTTATCGAAGGCCTCCTTGATGCTGATTACATGCCCCTGCTCCACCATCGCCTGGGCCACGTGCGGACGGCCCACGGACCCCCCTTTCGCCAGCTCCAGCACCCGCTCCCACGGTACGGGCATTCCAAGCGCAGCCAGCTTTTCCACCATACGCCGCCCTCGACCGACGCGAGAGTCCCGCATCTGGGCAAGGAAGGACTCAAACTCCGCGTTGCCTCTGTCCACAAAGTACCCCAGCACGTGGATTTCGCCGCCGGGCACATCCGTGCTCAGCTCCACCCCGGAGATAAGCTTCAGATGCGGATGGGCGCGGGCGGCCTCCAGGGCGACGGGCAACCCGTCCGTCGTATCGTGGTCCGTGACGGCGATGATCCTGAGTCCTCGTGACACTACCAGGGCCACAAGCTGCTCCGGGCTTAAGCGCCCATCGGATGCGGTGGTATGGAGGTGCAAGTCAACAAGATGGTTCATTCCACGCCTCTGTCCAGACGCTGGATGCTACGGGCGCGCCCCGTCCCGTCGTCCGTCTCTATCAGGACCGAGTTAAACGTGACCGGCCCCTTGGCTACCTCAAAGCGCGCAGGCATCTGCGTAAGGAACCGGTGCAGCACACCCTGCACATCCACTCCGATGACGGAGTCACGCGGGCCTACCATGCCAATGTCGGTGACGAAGGCGGTGCCGCCGGGCAGAACGCGAGCGTCCACTGTGCCCACGTGGGTGTGCGTGCCGACGACGGCGCCCACCCGTCCGTCCAGATACCAGCCCATCGCCTGCTTTTCGGACGTGGCTTCGCCGTGGAAGTCCACGATGACCACTGAAGGCTTGGGATTAACGTCGGCCAGGATGCGGTCCGCGGCGCGGAACGGGCAATCAATGTCCGCCATGAATGTCCGCCCCATAAGGTTGATGACCAGGACGCCGTTCTTCTGGATATAGCCCCGCCCCGGCACGCCAGGGGGGTAGTTATAGGGACGCACAATGGGTAGCTCGCCGTCCATGTGCTGAACGATGTCCTTCTGGTCCCACACATGGTTCCCAGTGGTGACCACGTCCACGCCGCACTCCAGGAACTCCTGCATGTTCTCCAGTGTGATGCCGAACCCGCCCGCCGCATTCTCCCCGTTGGCGATAATGAAGTCAATGTGGTGCTCCTTGCGGAGCTGGGGCGCGAGCATGCGGACGGCACGGCGCCC
>JAUSIH010000037.1 GCA_030648205.1 Dehalococcoidia bacterium
CCCCCTGCCCCCTTCCTACCCAGGAAGGGGGTGAAATTAGATCTGGGGGACACCCCCAGATCCCCGCCAGTCCTTCCGAGGAAGGACTGGCGTATCCTTGTTCAATAGGTTACTTGGAGTGCAGGGGCGAAGCTCTTGCCGGAGTGTTGGGTGTTCCCGCTCCACAAATTATAGTGGGGGTTGAGGGGACTCCCCTGCCCTTCGGACGAAGGGGTTCATCCTCCTGAATCACTTGCCCTCAGTTCATCGGACTAAGCATCAGTATACTCGCTTCCCCTCTTCGTGGAGCGTAGCCGCCAGGTATTCCAGCGCGGCGGTGTAGCCGCGCCAGCCCAGGCCGCTGACCTGCGCCCGCGCGATGGACGCGATGACGGACTTCGTGCGCCATTCCTCCCGCCCGTGGATGTTGGACAGGTGTACCTCCACGATGGGCAGGCGCGTGTCCAGAAGGGCGTCGCGGAGGGAGAGGCCGTAGTGGGTCAGCGCGCCCGGGTTGATGATGATGCCCTGGCTTTCCTGCGCGTGCGCCTGGAGGAAGTCAACGAGAGCGCCCTCGCTGTTGGACTGGTAGGTCAGGACCTCCGCGCCCAGCTCCGTGGCGCGCTGGCGGACCGCCGCCTCGATCTGCGAGAGCGTCTGCGTGCCGTAGTGGGCGGGGTCGCGCCCCCTGCCGAGCATGTTCAGGTTGGGGCCGTTCAGCAGCAGGAACTTCATGTCATTGTCCTTTCGCCCTGGGGTGCGCCTTGAGGTATTTCTTGCGCTGCTCCTCCTGGGAGACGTGCGTGTAAATCTGCGTGGTGCTGGGGCTGGCGTGTCCCAGAAGCTCCTGCACCACGCGCAGGTCCGCGCCGCCGTCCAGCAGGTGCGTCGCAAAGCTGTGGCGCAGGGTGTGCGTGTGCACCCGCGGGTCCAGGCCCGCCAGCGCGGCGTAGTGCTTGACCACGGCCTGCACCCACCGCCGCGTGAGGCGGCCTCCATTCTTGTTCAGGAAGAAGGCGTCCGGCGGCTTGCCTTTCCCCGCCGCGACGGCCACCAGCGTGGGGCGGCCCTGCCGCAGGTACAGCGCCAGAGCCTCCCGCGCCTGTACGCCGAAGACGGCGATGCGCTCCTTGGACCCCTTGCCCAGGACGCGCGCCTCACGCGTGGACAGGTTGATGCTGGACGTGTTCAGCCCCTCCAGTTCGCTGACGCGCAGCCCCGCGCCGTACAGCAGCTCCAGCAGCGCCCGGTCGCGCAGGGCGAAGGCGCGCTGGCGGTCGTCGTCGCCTGTCCGCGCGGAGGTCGGGGCCTCGACGAGCCGCGCCGCGTCGTCGCGGGACACGGCGAAGGGCAGCGAGCGCGGAAGCTTGGGCATGAGCGACCGCGCGGAGCCTGAGCGCCGCGTCCAGAGGGGGTTCGGCGGCGCGGCGCCCTCGCGGACCAGGTAGCGAAAGAAGGCCCGCACTGCGCTCCACTTCCGCGCGATACTGCCGCGGGCGTAGCCCCCTCCGGCACGCTTGGCCTCCGCGGACTGTGGCGCCATGTTCACTAGCCAGGCGATATAGCCGCGCACCGCGTTCCGGTCCACGCCCGCGAGGTCGGCCTCGGTGGGCTGGCGGATGCCCTTGCGCTCGTCCAGGTAGCGGAAGAAGGAGCGCACGTCGTCCCGATAGTTGCGGACGGTGTACGGCGAGGCGTTCTTCTCCGCCGCCATGTACACAAGGAAGCGGCGCATCAGACCTTCCCCAGGACCAGTCACGCCTTCAGCACCTCTCGGGCTACGCGGGCCGCCGTACGACGGATGCACGGCCATCCCCCATAGCCACGCTCCGTTGTTATTGTAGCAGGCCTTCCCATTTGCGACAATCGTGCTATACTATCCGCAAAACGGCATAATCGCACGCGACGCTGCGGAAAGGGGCGTCCCGCTACTTGGGAAGCCTCCGGCGAGCGCATCGCCGCTAATCACCCGACCAAGCCCGGGGGCAGGCATGCGTCCAAACCGACCGCGCGGGATGCTCGTATCCCTCAATCGGTTCTATTACTCAGTTGCGAAAAGGCGCGCCATGAAAAGCCGCTCATGGTGAGCCCGTCGAACCATGAGCGGCTCGCGGTGAGCCTGTCGAAGGGTGAGCGGAATGGGCAGGGCAATCGCGCCTTAATGCGGGCGATCATTCCCGTCCGGCCCGAGTGATTGTGAAGAAATGTTGGAAGAAGCCTGCTGGTTCACCACCGTCATTCCGGCGGAGAGCTTGCTCCGTACCTGATACGGGGCCGGAATCCAGCGTTCCCCGGCGCTTCTCTGGATACCGGCTTCCGCCGGTATGACATGGAATAGGGAGCGCGTTTCCGAAGCAGGACGCGAGTGTCGCCGGTTGCAGGCGAGCTTGCGTCCCTGGGCTCCGGCCCACGGCCTTCGCCGGGGCAGGCTTTTCGCCGGAGCGACGAAGGGACGCTCCCCTTTGTGGTTTGCCGTGTCCCTAAGTGGGAAGGAATTAGACGCGATTGCCCTGGCGGAATGGGGAATCGGTTTACGGATTAGCGCGCGGTTGTGTAGTGTAATCGGCTCCGTTGCGAGCCTCTCATGGGAACGCGTCGTCCGGAGTCTCTGACACCGCAGGTAAGCAGGCTGGGACATGGAAGCGATGGGACCCTCGATTATCCTGAAGAGATGGGCGCGGGCCGTCCGGGCGAGGCCGCGTCTCGTCCTGGCCTTGCAACTGATCTCCATTCTCATCCCGGGCGCGGCGACCGTAGCGGTCCTGGCCGCCCACAGCCTCGGCGCGCGTGCCTTCGCCAGCGAGAACTGGCGTCTGGTGGCCCTATTCCTTGCCATACCCCCCATCGGCCTGAGCGCGCTGTACTTCGGCTGGAAGATGGCGGCCGTCCCCGCCTGGGTGATCGCGAGCCTGTACCTGGCCGACTGGAACCTCCACAAGGATGGCTCATCTTATTTGCTCTACGCCGGCGGCGTGCTGGTTGTGGGGTTTGTCATGAGTTGGGCCATCGCCCGGCAGCGCACGCAGCATCTCAGGGCGCGGCAGGCGCTCCAGGATGCGACGCGGCTTAACAGCCAGTTGCAGGCCCAGCAGCAATCGCTTGACGAACGGGCGCGGCGGCTGGATGCGCTCTATACCATCTCTCACGCCGTCAATACCAGCCCCGATCTGGATGCCGCCATGCGCGCCGGTCTGGAGGCGACCGCGCGTGCTCTGGACATGGACACGGGAGTTATCTACCGGTACGCGCCGGCGACGAAGCGTTTGCTGCTCGTCTATTTCCACAATTTGACGCCCGAGCGCGTAAAGGACATCCGCGAGCTTGACCTGGGGCAGGGCGTCGTAGGGTATGCGGCGATGACGCGGGAGCCAATCGCCATTGAGGACCCGGATACGTACACCGGGCCAGCGAAGCCGCTCGCGCCCACATATCTAAGCACGGGGAAGCCTGGCAAAGCCCGAGTCGCCATTCCGCTCGTCGTGGCCGACGAGATCGTCGGTGTGCTGGGCCTGGGCCACAGCAGCGCCCGGTGTTTCAGCCCGGAAGACATGGCGTTTCTGAAGGCCGTCGGAGACGACGTCTCGACGGCGATTGACCGGGCGGGGCTTATCGAGACCGCCATCCGCGAGACGACGCAGTCGGAGGCGCTGGCCCGGCAGAGCCGTGAAATGAGGGAGCGGGTGCGGACGGCTCTCCGCGACTGCGGCCTGCGTCACGGCGAACTGCTGGAGTCCCGCTTCCCGTACCTTGCGGGCAGCGCTCAGCGCATTCATGGTCTGGCCGACAGGATTGCCCGGCGCATGGGTCTGCCCGACCAGGACCGGGCCGCTCTAGCCCTTGCCGCCGTCAGTAAAGACGTCGGTCTTCTGGCCGTGCCGGACGGCATCCTGATGAAGCCGGGAACCCTGAACGCAGGGGAATGGGCGCACGTGTGGCTCCACGCGCCGGTGAGCGCGCAGTGTTTCCAATGCGTATCCACACTGGGCGAGCACGGTCCCTCGGCGGCGCTTCCCATTGTTCGGCACCACCACGAGCGGTGGGACGGGACCGGGTATCCTGACGGCCTCCGTGACAACGCCATTCCCCTGGGCGCCCGCGTTCTGGCCGTGGCCGATGCCTACGACTCCCTGACCCATGACCGTCCTCACCGGCGGCGCTACTCGCAGCAGGAGGCGCAGGCCATTTTGCACGAAGGCGCGGGAAGCCAGTGGGACCCCACCATCGTCGCCACGCTCGGCGAGATTCTGGCTGATGCCGAGCATGGCGGGGCGGAAGCAGACACGCTACAATAGCGCGCATGGGGCTTGACCTCTCCCGGACCGCGCGCCACATTGATAGCATGGCGGGCCGTCTCCACGACGGGGCCGCCGACCAGGCCGGACGCCTGACGCGCGCCCGCGCTGTTCTGCATGCCCAGGATGCCCTGCTGGACGGGCTGCGGGAAAAGCTCAAGCGCGGCGGGGACAAGGTCAAGTTCCGGGTGGCGGGCCTTTCCGACGGTCTCGCCGCCCGCCACGCCGCGCCGAGCGCCCCGTCCGACTACGTGGCCCTGGGCGCCGACGGCTCGCAAATCGAGGCCGACAGGCATACGCCCGCCGCATGCTTCCTGCTCAACATCGGCACGGTGTCCCTTCGCTATGGCGCGGCCCCCGGCGCCAGCCTGGACAGCGTCCCCCTGCTGCTCGCGGACGCCGCGGACCTGGAGGTGCGCGACCCCTCCAGCAGCCGGAGCGAGCGACTGGAGGGGCCGCTTCTGGGCGTGCGCCGGGCCATCGAGGAGCACAAGGCCCTGCTGGAGCTGGCGCGCCGCGCGCCCCCGGAGCTTCCGGTCGTGGCGCTGCTGGACGGTTCGCTGGTGCTGTGGACGCTGGCGGAACAGGCCTACCCCGAGTTCGTGCGCGAGACGCTGCTGGACAAGGCGCTGCTGCCCGTCCTGGACGAGTTCGCCGCGCTGGCCCGGTCGCGGCCTCTGGCCCTTGCGAGCTACATCAGCTATCCTAGGAGCACGGACGTCGTCAACGCCCTGCGCGTCGCCGAGTGCCCGTACGCGCCGCCCGACTGCGACCGCCACTGCTCCGGGATGGGCGCGTTCCAGCGCAAGTGCGACAAGGTGGGCGGCGTCCTTGACCGTGACCTGTTTAGCGGGCTGCTGGCCCCAGGCGAGCGCTCCGCCCTGTTCGATATCACGTCCAAGATCGTGCAGCGGTACGGGCGGCACGCGGTGCGGTTCTTCTACCTGAACGTGGGGAACGAGATCGCGCGGGTGGAGATGCCCCAGTGGGTGGCGGACTCGCCGCGCCTGCTGGACCTGGCCCACGGCCTGGCGCTCGACCAGTGCCGGCGCGGGCGCGGCTACCCGGTGTCCCTGTCGGAGGCGCACGAGCAGGCCGTGGTCCATGAGCCGGACCGCCAGCAGTTCTGGCATCTGGTGGAAAACGCCCTGGCCCGGCGCGGCATGCGCTCGGACACGTCCGCGAAGAACGTGAGCAAGAGGACGCGATGGCTATGACCAGCGGCGACAGCCCTTCCGCCGCAGCGCGCGCGCACGGCGCGGAAGGGCGGCGCATCGGCGAGGTGGTCCTGGCCGAAAGCGCGCGGTTCACCGTTCACTGCTACGATTTGCACGGAGCGCCGCCTCTGGGCGCGTTCCTGCGCGCCAGCAACGGCCATACGCCGGTGTACGCCGTCGTGGCGGGCGCCTCCACGGTGAGCATTGACGCGGGACGGCGGCCCGTGGCCCTGGGCGCGGAGATGGAGAGCGAGGAGGAGGTGTACCGGAGCCAACCACAACTGGCGCAGCTCTTCCGGACGGAAGCGCAGGCCCTGGCCGTGGGCTTCCACGATCCTTCCACGGAAGGACCGCGGCACTACCTCCCGCCGCGTCCGCCGCGCATTCACGCTTTCGTGTACCTCTGTCCGCCGGAGGAGGTGCGGGCGTTCACCCAGTCGCTGGACTTCCTGGCGCTGCTGGCGAACGCGCCCATTCCCTCAGCGGACGACGTGCTGGCCGCGTGCGTCCGGGAGGCCGCCGCCGCCCACGACGACCGGCAGGCGTTCCTGCTGCGGGCGGGCCGGGAGACGGCGCGGCTGCTGGGCGCGGACGCGCAGCGGCTCATGGCTGTCCTGAAGCGCATACGGCCGTAGGAGCTATTCCAAAAATCGGCTTCATGGTTCGACCCTTCGGCTCTGCTCAGGGCAGGCAGGCTCACCATGAACGGGAAAACCACCGCTCACCCTGAGCTTGTCGAAGGGCGAACAGGCATTTTGAAATGACTTCTAGTGTGGTGTCTCCGAAATTCATTGCCAACGTCATTGCGAGCCCCGATGAAATCGGGGCGTGGCAATCTGGTTGCGGGGTACACCCCTCCTCCAGATTGCTTCGTCCTCCTTCCGCGGAAGGACTCCTCGCAATGACAATTCCTAAGCGTATTTCAAGGACAGGACGCCAGGTTCTGTTGACAATCTGCATTTCCCCGCTCATGGTGAGCTTGTCGAATCCATGAGCGGGATAACAATATCCCCCGCTCGCCCTGAGCTTGTCGAAGGGCGAGCGAACAAGGTCAACAGAACCTAGCGCGGGAAGGAAAACGAGAGATGAACATCGGCGTGATAGGAACGGGCAGAATCGGCTCGCGCATGGCGGCGAACCTGCTGAAGGCCGGCCACAAGGTGTTTGTGCACGACGTCAGGAGAGAGGCGACGGACGCGCTCGTCAAGGCGGGCGCCGCGTGGGCGGACACGCCCGCCCGCGTCGCCGCGGCCAGCGACATGACCATTGCGTCGCTGCCCGGCCCTGCTGAAGTCGAGCAGGTCGCGCTGGGACAGGACGGCGTACTCGCCGGAGCGCGGAAGGGCCATATCTACATTGATACGACAAGCAGCTATCCCAGCCTGATACAGCGCATAGCGGCGGAGGCGGATAAGAAGGGCGTGCAGGTGATTGATGCGCCTCTGACGGGCGGCACATCGGGCGCCGAAGCGGGGACGCTCATCTTCATCGCGGGCGGGTCGAAGGAGGCGCTGGAGAGGGCGCAGCCGATTCTGAGTGTGCTCGGCAGGAAGGTCTTTCACATGGGGCCGAGCGGCTCCGGCAACGCCGCGAAGCTGGTCAACAACATGCTCGGCCAGATAGAGGTCTATGCCTTCGCGGAGGCCCTGGCCTTGTCGGCGAAGTTTGGCCTGGACCTCAAGCAGGTTGTGGAACTGCTCAGCAGCGGGCAGACCGGCAGCGGCATCCTCACCCAGTTCTACATGAGCAAGGGGCTGAAGGGAGACTTCGAGCCGGGCTTTACCGTGGACCTGGCGTTCAAGGACCAGACACTCATTGCACAACTTGGCAGGGAGCTTGGCGTGCCGCTCTATTTCAACGCGCTTGTCCTTCAGAGGATTGCCGATACGCGCGCCCGGGGCTTGGGGTCGAAAGACCACACGGCGGCTATCATTCCGCTGGAGGAACTGCTCAAGGTCAAGATCAGGGTCGAGTAGACGCGAGGCCCACGCGCCGTCGGACGGTCCGACGGACATCGCTCGCCACGAAAGTTGCTCTGTATGCTACAATCCGAATCGTTCTGCCTATGAATAAGTATGAATAAGCAAGACGTGAACAAGGACGGCGCGCAGGCCCAGCGGCTCGGCGCGGTCGTCGGCGGATCGCTCGGCGAGGGGCTGGACGTCCACCTGGACGCCGACGTCTCAGTGGAGGACGTCAAGGTTGGCCGCTTCGTTACCATCCAGGGCCAGAAGCAGCGCTTCTTCGGCGTGGTGACGGACGTGGCCCTGGCCTCCGCCGACCAGCGGCTGTCCGCCATCCCGCCGGACGCCAGCGACCCCTTCATCGCGCAGGTGCTGGCGGGCACGGGCGCGTACGGCCTTATCACTGTCACGCCCATGCTCACCCTCGGCGGCGGCATCGCGGGCATCGAGGGGCCGCAGCCGGTCAAGACGGTGCCGTCGCACTTCTCGGAGGCGCGCACCGCCACGGACGCGGACGTGGAGCTGGTCTTCGGGCGCGAGGACGAGCACCATTTCGTGGTGGGCACGCCGCTGGACATGGAGACCAGGGTCTGCCTGGACCTGCACGAGTTTGTGAAGCGGAGCAACGGGGTCTTCGGCAAGAGCGGCACGGGCAAGAGCTTCCTCACGCGGTTGCTGCTGATTGGCATCATTCAGAAGCAGGCGGCGGTCAACCTCGTCTTCGACATGCACAACGACTATGGGTGGGAGGCGCCCCGCGAGGGCGGCCCGCCCGTCAAGGGCCTGAAGCAGTTCGCCCCGGGCAGGGTGGCCGTGCTGACCCTCGACCCCGAGAACGCGCGCCGACGCCGCGTGTCCACGGACGGCGATGTCCAGATTGGCTTTGAGGATGTGCAGCCGGAAGACATCGCCATGCTGCGCGAGACGCTCAACCTCACGCCGCTGGCGGCCCAGTCCGTGTACCGGCTGGTGAAGCGCTTCGGCTCGAAGAAGTGGTTGGGGGAGTTTCTAGCGCTGGACGCGGAGGGCGTGAACGCGCTGGCCGCCGAACTCGGCGAGCACGAAGGGACGCTCCACAACCTGAGGCGGGGCCTCGACCGGCTAGGCCGCATGGGCTTCCTGGCGCCGCGCGCTCCGGTGGACTCGGTGCAGACCATCCTGTCCAACCTCCAGCAGGGGAAACACGTCGTGCTGGAGTTCGGGCGGTACGGCGAAGACCTTGCCGCCTACGTCCTCGTCGCCAACATGCTGACCCGGCGCATCCGCGAGCGCTACGTGCATCTGATGGAGCAGGCCCAGGGCGATAGGGGCCAGATGCCCCGGCCCGTCGTCATCACCATTGAGGAAGCGCACAAGTTCCTGAGTCCCGAGGTGGCTGGCATGACCGCCTTCGGGACCATTGCACGGGAAATGCGCAAGTACAACGTCACCCTGCTGGTGGTGGACCAGCGTCCCAGCGGCATTGACGAGGAGGTCATGTCGCAGATCGGCACCAAGATCACCTGTCTGCTGGACAACGAGCGGGACATTGACGCGGTGCTGACGGGCGTCTCCGGCAGCCGGGAGCTGCGCGGCGTCCTGGCCAAGCTGGAAACGAAGCAGCAGGCGCTCATCTTCGGGCACGCGGTGCCCATGCCCGTGGTCATCAAGACACGGGAGTACGGCACCGCCAAGTCCTACGCGGAGCTGAAGTTCGCGGACGCCTCTCAGTTGAAGCGCGCCGCCGAGGATGACATAGACCTGTTTCCCAAGCAGTAGCAAGCGGTGCGCTGGCAAGAGGGATTCGCGGCGCGCCGCCAAGCAAGAATACTGACGACGCATAAGGAGGCATGTATGCAAGCTCTGGTCATCGGCGGGAGCGGCCCGACGGGCCCGTTCATCATCAACGGGCTGCTGGCCCGGGGCTATCAGGTCACGGTGCTGCACCGCGGCTTTCACGAAGTGGAGTACGACAAGCCGGTAGAGCACATTCACACGGACCCCTACTTCCCGGAGCCGGTGAAGCAGGCGCTGGGCGACCGTCGCTTTGACGTCGCCATCGTCACCTACGGGCGGACCCGCCACATCGCGGACATCCTCGCGGGCAGGGTCAAGCACCTGCTGACGGCCAGCGGCTCGCCCGCCTACCTGGGGTGGCTGGACCAGAGCCAGGCGCCCAACGGGCGGCTGGTCGGCCCTCTGCGCGAGGACGATCCCGTTGTCCGCGACCCCAGCGTCAACAAGTTGTGCTCGCTGGTCGTCGCGACGGAAGACAGCATCCTTGAGCATGGCAAGAAGGGCGACTTCCAGACGACCATCTTCCGCTATCCGAACATCTACGGGCCGCGCATGCTCAACCCCCGCGAGTGGTGCGTCGTCCGCCGCGTCCGCGACGGGCGCAAGTTCATGATCCTGCCCTTCGGCGGCATGACCTTCCACGAGCGGACCTACGCGGAGAACGCCGCCTACGCCTTCATGCTGGCCGTGGAAAAGCCCTTGGCCGCGAACGGGCAGATTTACAACCTGGCCGAGGAGCGCAAGTACAGCCTGCGCCAGGTGGTGGAGGTCGTGCTGGAGGTCATGGGGGCCAAGATGGAGTTCCTGGACCTGCCCTGGGACTGGGCGGAGGCGGGAAAGCCGTTCATCCGGCACTGGCACCACAAATTGCTGGACAGCACCAAGCTCCGTCAGCAGCTTGGCTACACGGAGTTCGTTCCCACCGCGGAGGCGATGCGCAGGACGGTGGAGTGGTACGTGAAGAACCCGTTGAAGCCGGGCTGCGAGGAGGAGAAGACCCTGCAGGACGCCTTCGACTACGCGGCGGAGGACAGGGTGTATGCGATTTGCAAAGAGACGTCCGCCAGACTGGCGGAAGCGTACCAGTCCAAGTTCGCCTGGCGCCACACGTACGAGCACCCGAAGGAGGTGGGCGAGAAGCGCTACGAGCAGGGATCGGCTCCAGGCAAGGGAAAGCAGCCGTCGTAACATCCCCGCGGTGCAAGAGGCGTCCACGCTGAATCTCAACCTGTGAGGTCCGTCATGGCGACCCGCGCCCGCGTCCTGGACGTCCAGGACGACCTTGAGGTCATCAACGAGTACGCCTATGAGCAGGGCTGGACGGACGGCCTGCCGATTGTTCCGCCCACCCCTGCGCGCGTGAACGCGATGATGCGCGCCGTGGACCGCCGTCCGGATGACGTGGTGGCCCACCTGCCGCCGCTACGGGCCGCCGCGACGGTGGAGAAGATAGCCATCAGCGCCGTCATGGCGTGGTGCAAGCCGGAGTACTTCCCCGTCGTGCTCGCCGCGGTGGAGGCCGCCGCGGACCCGCGTCTGTGCATTATGGCCATGAACACGACAACGAACCCCACCGTGCCGTTCGTGCTCGTGAACGGGCCTGTGCGCAACGACATAGACCTGAACTGCTCGTGGAGCGTGCTGGGGCCGCGCAAGCGCGCCAACGCGACGATTGGCCGCGCTCTCAGCCTCATCATGATCAATTTGGCGGGTCGTTTGCCGGAGCAGACGTGCAAGGCGACGTGGAAGATGCCGGGCGCGTTCACCATGTGCGCGGGTGAATACGAGGAGGAAAGCCCCTGGGAGCCTTTCCATACAGACCGGGGCTTCAAGAAGGACGAGAGCACGGTCACGCTCATGTCGCCCGTCTCCGCCGTGAACATCGTGGACAATGAGAGCCAGACGCCGGACGAGCTGCTCGCCAACATCAACGCGGGCATGTTGGGCGCGGGCAGCAACAACGTCTTTCCTTTCTACGGCATCGGGAACATGGGGCTGATGCTCTGCCCCAACCATGCACAGCTTCTGGCCCGGCAGTACACTCGGCGACAGCTCCAGGAGCACTTCCTGACTCACCTCAGGCTGCCTGCGTCGTACCTCAGCCCCCGGCGCGTGGCGATGATGAAGTCGGCGGACCTGGGGCAGATTGAGGACGGCTATGTGCGGTACGCCGCCCGCGCCGACCAGTTCCTGATCTTCGTGGCGGGCGGACTCGGCGGGCTGCATTCCGGATTCTTCCCCACGCTGGGCGACTCCAAGGCGGTGACGTACCCCATCCGCCTGCCCGACAGATAGACCGAATCGCGGGACGAGGTTGCGCATGGACCTTCAGTCACAGCGCGTGGAGACGGCGGGCGCCGACGATGCGATAGAGCTGTTCTTCGATAAGGGGTGGACGGACGGCCTGCCGGTCGTGCCGCCCACGGCGGAGCGGGTGGAGCGCATGATCGCCGCCGGTGGCCGTGGGGCGGATGAGCTTGTCGGCCTCATTCCGCCCAAGGGAAGCGCCGGTACGGTCGAAAAGCTGGCCGTGAACGCCGTGATGGCGGGCTGCAAGCCGGAGTACTTCCCCGTCGTCCTTGCCGCAGTGGATGCGATGCTCGCCCCCGAGTTCAACTGGAACGGCGTCGCCACCACGGCGCACATCGCGTCGCCGCTCGTCATCGTGCACGGCCCTGTGCGCAAGCGCATTGGCGTGAACTGTGGCTGGGGGGTCTTCGGCAACGGGTGGCGCGCGAACGGGACCATAGGGCGCGCGGTCGCCCTCATCATGTGGAACCTGGGGGGCGCCATCCCCGGCGAGACCTGTCGCAAGACCATGGGTCACCCGGGCAAGTGGAGCTACTGCATCGGCGAGAACGAGGAGGTCAGCCCGTGGCCGCCGTTCCACGCGGAGCGGGGATTCAAGCCGGAGCAGAGCGCGGTGACGGTCTTCGGGTGCGAGGCGCCGCACGGCGTGCGCTCGGTGGGCGACGCGAAGGCCGTGATGTACAGCATTGCCAGCGCGTACTCGACCATTGCGAACAACAACATAGCGTACATGGGCCAGGCGCTGGTGGTCGTCGGCTCCCTCTGTGCCGAGGTGTTCAGGAACGAGAATTGGTCCAGGCAAGCGGTGCAGGAGTTCATCTGGCAGCACGCGCGCCTGCCCGTGGGCGTGGTGGACGGAAGCGGCACGTACTCCGAGGGGCTGGAGCACCACTTCTGGCCGCAGTGGGTGGACAGGAAGAATCCCCGCGATCTCGCGCCCATCACGAAAAGGCCGGAGGACATCCACGTGCTGGTGGCCGGCGGCTATGGCCGCTCGTGCGCCATCTGCCCTGGCTGGGGTGAATTCGGCGGTTTCGCGGTCACGCGGGAGGTCCGGCTGGCTTCCCGCTAAACCGGCCAGCCGCCAACCGCGCAGCGCCGAGAAACGAAGGAGCGCCCCTCCGAGGGGCGCTCCTTCGTTCTGCCGGGACCTGGCGTTAGCGGCTTATCCAGACCTTGTCCATCTTCAGATTGTCGTAGAGACCGTTGCCCGGCTCGTAGTCCCGCACTTCCTTCCACCAGGCGCGGTAGTACAGGTCCCAGTAGGACACAATGTAACCGCCGAGTTCAATGATGCGCAACTGCATGTTGCGGACGATCTCCTTGCGCTTCGCTATGTCCAGCGTCCGTGTCTGCTGATCGTACATCGCGTCAATCTGCTTGTCGCTGAACGAGCCGAAGTTCCGAGAGCCGTCCGTCACGTAGAGCGCCGCGAAGGTCGGGTCGGGGTCGTCCATCGGCTCCGCGAGACCCCACCAGGCTGAATCGAAGGTCTTGTTGTTCAGACGATCGAAGGCCGGCCCTTGCTCCTGCAGGTCTAGCTGTACGTCAATGCCGACCTCCGCAAGCTGCTGCTTGATAACGGGCCCCAGGCGGCCTGAGCCGCCGATGCGGTTGAGCATCACCGTCTTGGCGCCTTTGCCGTAGCCCGCGTCCGCGAGCAGTTTCTTGGCGGCCGCAATGTCCTGGGTCTTGTCCGGCCGATAGCCGGGCAATTTGATCAGGTCATCTGGCGTAAGTCCCCAGACACCCTGAGGGTTTAGCGCCGCTCCTATCACGCCACCACCGCCGCCGGCCTTGAGCATGTTCTGGCGGTCCAGCGCCAGTTGAACGGCCTGTCGGAC
Source organism: Dehalococcoidia bacterium (assembly GCA_030648205.1). Taxonomy (NCBI): domain Bacteria; kingdom Bacillati; phylum Chloroflexota; class Dehalococcoidia; species Dehalococcoidia bacterium. The sequence continues at coordinate 13,383 of JAUSIH010000037.1, forward strand.
GCGCACGTCCTTCCAGGGGTCGCGGGTCATGTTCATGAAGAAGACCGTGCGGGCGAGCGCCGGGTGTTCGGCGAGAGTGACGGTGCTGGCCATCTCCGTCCGGACGGTGTCCGCCTGGGTGGGCGACAGCGCGCGTGATGCGATGGTTGTTATGCGCACGCGGCCCGCGCGGAACGCCGCGAAGCGTGTGTTGTCGTCGCGGATGATGAAGAAGGTCAGGCCATCCATGTAAGGCAGGCCCTTGTCCCAGTAATTCGGGTTCTTCTTCATCTGAATGCTGACGTCACGGTCGTGCCTGGCCCACGTGAAGGGCCCCGTGCCGTTCACCACGCGCTTCATGTCACCGTTGTTTGCCAGAAGGGTGTGCTTGGGCATCATGAGGATGTTGTCCGTGGCCATGCCGCGCAGGAACGAGGCGCTGGAGAACTTGAGGGTCACGCGGACCGTGGAGGCATCTACCGCCTCGGCCTTGCTCATCGCGGCAAGGAGCGCCTCTCCCCGCGGGCTGATGGTCTTGAACTCCTGAGGGCGCGCCATGCGGGACAGGCTATAGACGACGTCTTCCGAGGTGAACGGCTTGCCATCGTGCCAGGTCACGCCCTTGCGCAGGCGGAAGGTATAGACCGTGCCGTCCCCGTTGACCTCCCAGCTCTCAGCAAGCTCCGGCACCACCTCACCGTGGTTCTTGTAGTGGTACTTGACCAGGCCGTCGTACACGTTGCGGAGCGGGGCGAGCGAGCTGACCGATGTCTGCTCAGCTATGTCGTAGTTGGGCGGGTCCTCAAAGTGAGCTACGTTGAGGATGCCGCCGCTGGTGGGCTGCGCGCCGCCCGCGGCAGGCACGGGCGCGGGCGCGGAGGTCGGTGGGCGGGGCGTCGGCGAAGCGGCGGTCGCCGGCGCGGACGGTGCGGTGGGCACAGCGGTGGGCCGCGGTGCGGCAGTCGCCGCGGGCGCAGCGGGCGTGGGCGCGGACGGCGCGGGCGCAGCGGCTGGCGCGCACGCTCCGGCGAGGAACGCCAGGGCCAGGACGGCTCCTGATAGACGGTGCAAACTAGATAGTCTCACAAACCCTCCTCTTGATACGGCCCTGTTCAGGGCCGTCCCCCCAAAAACACTTGGGGTAGGATAATATGCCGCAGATTCAAAGTCAAGCCCTGGCCGCCTTGCGCACGGAGGAGAGCGGAGCGGACTTCGTGCATCAGGCAGGCGGCAAGTCGACACAGGCTATCCAGAGGCCTTGACAGTCCATGTGTCCGCGCATACGATACGCTTTGGCCTCGCAGGATTGGGTTGCGCGCCGCGGCCTGCTCCTTCGCCTCGCCACGACGCAGCGCCGCCACTGTTATCGGGTGCGGACTTGCGGAGCGGTGTACGCATGCGATAAAGGCAACTCCAGGAGGACTGGACTCGCGGATTGGACAAAGCTCTGGACGGTGTCAGGGCGCCTGGGTGGCGCCCGGTGGTGGCAGGCCCCCTTTTCCCCTCGGTCGGACCGAGTGACAAGGAGCACATATGGCGAAGATACGATTGCTCCAGCCGGTGGCGCCCGAGCCGCAGGCTGCCTCGAAAGTCAGCCCGCGCCTGACCGATGGCGTGCGCGGCAAGCGGCTGGGCTTCCGCGTTTACTGGCCTCGCTTTGCTCTGTTTATGGAGAAGGCCGAGCAGGTGTTGCGCGAGCGCTATGGCATCGGCTCGGTGAACCGGATCGAGGGGCTGGTGACGCAGAACATCACCGTCTATGGAAAACAGAAAGAGGAGTGGGCGGCCTGGCAGCAGAGCAGCGACGCCGCCATTCTGGGCCTGGCTGCCTGAGGGTCGTGCACATCCTGGCTTGTCCAGGACGTGATTGACACCGAAAAGAAGGGTATTCCCACCGTCATGGTGGTGACCGAGGAGTTCGTGGAGCTGGCGAAGGCGGCGGCGCGCGCCCGCGGCTATCCCGACCTCCCCATGGTGGTGCTGCCACACCCGTTCGAGACGAAGTCCGCCGAAGAGGTCGAGAGGATAGCGGTGGAGAAGGCGGACGAGCTGGTGCGGAAGCTGACGGCCCCGCTGTCGCCCGTGCGGGCCTAGGCGCGACGCCGCTCTTTTTCCGCTGGGAGTTGATGACGGAGCAGCAGGACTGACACATGTCTTCACTACAATTGCGCTCGCCGATCGTGGAGGCCGAGGACGACCTGGATGGCGTCTTCGCCGAGTATTATCGAAAAGGCTGGACGGACGGCCTGCCCATCGTCCCGCCCACGGAGGCGCGCGTGCGCCGGATGATAGAGGCGTCTGGACGCTCGCCGGACGAGGTGGTCGGGGTGTTCCCGCCGCGCCAGGCGCAGGGAACGGTGGAGCAGATAGCGGTCAACGCCGTCATGGCCGGGTGCCTGCCGGAGTACCTCCCCGTGGTGCTCGCCATCGCCGACGCGATGACCGACCCGGGCTTTGATCTCTTTTCGCTCAACACGACCACCAATGCGGTCGCCATCCTGACCGTGGTCAACGGCCCCGTCCGCCAGCAGCTTGACATCAACTGCAGCTACGGCCTCCTTGGGCCGGGCTGGCGCGCCAACGCGACCATCGGGCGGGCGGTGCGGCTGGTGCAGACGAACATCGCGGGTGCGCTGCCGGGGCCGGTCAGCAAGTCCACGCATGGACAGCCCGGACGCTACGCCATGTGCTTCGGCGAGTTCGAGGAGAAGAACCCCTGGGAGCCGCTGCACGTGGAGCAGGGGTTCAAGCGCGAGGAGAGCGCCGTCTCCCTGTTCACCGCGCAGGGCACGGTCCCCATCACCGAGTCGCGCACCCGGACGGCGAAGGCGCTCATCCACTTCATCGCGCACTGCATGGACATCGTGGGCACGAACAACATGCTGTCGGGGCATCCCGGCGATTCGCTGCTCATCCTGTGCCCCGACCATGCGGCGATCATCGCGCGGGACGGCTACTCGAAGAAGGCGCTCCAGGAGGCGCTCTTCGCGAAGACCAACCGGATATCGCTGAGCCGCTGGCCGGAGGACAAACACGAGGAACTTCTGAAGAACCGGAAAGCCACAGGGCGGTTCGTGTCCCTGCACGACGGCCCCGCCAACTTCCGCATCGTTGTCGCCGGGGGGCTTGGCGGCATCCATTCGACCTGGGTCCCCACCTACGGCCATTCGGTCGCCATCACCAGGCGAATCAAGGCTGGAAGCTAGTGTAGTGTCCCTGAAATACGTTCCCTATTTCACGTCATACCGGCGAAAGCCGGTATCCAGAGAAGCGCAGGGGAATGCTGGATTCCGGATCAAGTCCGGAATGACGGACACTGTAAAGCTGTTGCTGAGACACTACACTAGCAGCGGAGCACAGCGCGGAGATATTGCGCGAGATGGGCTACTCGCAGGCGGACATTCAGAAGTTGAGCGACGAAGGGGCCGTGGGGCTGTCCGACAGCTCTCCGTGCCTTCCTCGGTAGCAGATTGAAAGGAGACACGAATGGCTTACCAGTACATCCTCTACGGGGTCGAGAACCGGATAGCGACCATCACGTTGAACCGTCCGGAGAAGATGAACGCGGTGCATGACGCCATGCGCGCGGAGATCAGCGCCGCATACGCGGACGCGGCCAAGGACGATGCAGTCAAGGTGGTCATCCTGAAAGGCGCCGGGACGTGCTTTTCGGCGGGCCACGACCTGCAGGCGGTGGGCCGGCCCTACGGGTTCAACGACGGGCGCACGGAGGAGGAGCGCAGCCGGCGCCCCAGCCAGCGCGTCCGCCTGCGCCGCGACCGCTGGATAGCGGAAATCTGGCGGGACATCCTCGTCCACCCCAAGATCACCATTGCGCAGATACACGGCCACTGCCTGGGCGGCTCAAGCCTTATGCAGCTCTGCTGCGACGTCGCGGTCGCCGCTGAGGACGCTACCCTGGGCCACCCGGAGTACCGGCTGGTCGGCCCCAAGGTAAGCCTGCTCCAGATGCTCATCATGGGAATGCGCCGCGCCAATTTTGTGTGCTACACGGGCCGCAAGTTCACGGGCAGGGAGGCGGAGCGCCTCGGCCTCGTCAGCCTGGCAGTCCCCGCCGACAAGCTGGAGGAGGAAGTGCGGACCATGGCCCAGTCCTTCGCCCAGTTCCCCGCGGACGGCATTGCCATCGGCAAGGCCATCACGCACCAGGCGCTGGAGGCGCTGGGGGTCACCAAGGCGTTCAGCCAGTGGTACATGGGCCACACGCTGGGGACCAACATCCAGTTTGAGCAGGAAGACCACAACTTCTTCCGCGAGCGCCGGGAGAAGGGCACCAAGACCGCCTTCCACGAGCGCGACGCGCGGTTTGACAAGCTTGGCAAGGCGAAACGCTAGCTAACTTTGCGCTCCCACAGGTACGAGCGGCGTTCAGAGGAGGGTGTCCCCGAGCAGCGGACACCCTCCCGGCTTTCTGGCACGGGCGCGGCGGCCTCGCCAAACTGGCGCGGCGGCAGGTGACGTGCTACGATTACCGTGTCGCCGCCACGGATATTCCGCACGTGGCAATCGGCGGATACGCCCTTCGGGAGCGAGGTAACCATTCGTGTTTATCTTCGACACCATGCTGGGGCGCGACTACGAGCAACTGGTCGTGTGCACTGACAAGGCCTCGGGCCTACGCGCCTTCATTTGCATTCACGACACCACCCTTGGGCCGGCGTTGGGCGGAGTCCGCATCTGGCCCCACAAGACGGAGGAGGACGCGCTGACCGATGTGCTGCGGCTTGCGCGCGCCATGACGTACAAGGCGGCGGCGGCGGGACTCTCGCTGGGCGGCGGCAAGGCGCTCATCATGGCCGACCCGCGCCGCGACAAGAGCGAGGCGCTGCTGCGGGCGTACGGCCGGTTCGTCGAAGCGGTGGGCGGCCGCTACATCACCACCGAGGACATGGGTAGCACCACGGACGACATGGAGATTATCGCCACGCAGACGCGCCACGTGATCGGCCTGCCCGTGGCGCAGGGCGGCAGCGGCGACCCGTCGTCCATGACAGCCTACGGCGTTTTTCGCGCCATGCAGGCGTGCGCGAAGGACGTCTGGGGCAATCCCTCCCTCCAGGGACGCACGGTGGCCGTGCAGGGCTTCGGCAAGGTAGCCTCCAATCTGGCGGCGCATCTGAAAAGGGACGGAGCGCGGCTTATCGTGACCGACATCAACGAGCAGGCGGCGGACAGGGCGCGCCGCGAGTTCGACGCGCGGCTGGTCGCGCCTGACGACGTCTTCGATGCCGCGTGCGACATCTTCGCCCCTTGCGCTCTGGGCGGCGCTTTGAACGACACCACCATCCCGCGCCTGCGCTGCAAGGTGGTCTGCGGCGGCGCCAACAACCAGTTGGCGGAGGACCGACACGGTGAGGGGCTGATGAAGCGGGGCATCCTGTACGCGCCTGACTTCATCGTCAACGCGGGCGGCGTCATCAACCTCAGCGTGGAGCTGATGCCGCTGGGCTACAACGAGGAGATGGCGCGGGAGCGCACGTCGCGCATCTATGGGACGCTGGAGAAAGTCATCGCCGTCAGCAAGGCGGAGGGCATCCCCACCAGCCGCGCCGCCGAACGCCTGGCGGAAGAGCGCGTCGGCGGGGCGCGTGCGGTCAAGCGCATCTGGCTGCCTCACTAACCCGCTGTCTGTCATGACACAGCCCCCCCGACAGTCCACGACGCGTTCCGAAGCCCTGTTCGCCGAGGCGCAGCGCTACCTGGTCGGCGGGGTCAACAGCCCGGTGCGGGCATTCCGCGCCGTGGGCGGCTCGCCCCGGTTCATCGCCCGCGGGCAGGGGCCGTACGTGTGGGATGTGGACGGCAACCGGTACGTTGACTACGTCTGCTCGTGGGGGCCGCTCATCCTGGGCCACGCGCACCCGCGGGTCATTAAGGCGGTGACGGCGGCCGCCGCGCGCGGCACGAGCTATGGCGCGCCCACCGAGGCGGAGGTGGAGTTGGCCCGTCTGGTCTGCCAGGCGATGCCCTCCATCCAGATGGTGCGCTTCACCAGCTCCGGCACCGAGGCCTGCATGAGCGCCCTGCGCCTCGCCCGCGCCTACACGGGCCGGAGCAAGGTCGTCAAGTTCGAGGGGTGCTACCACGGCCACGCCGACGGCCTGCTGGTCAAGGCGGGCTCCGGCGCGGCGACCTTCGGCGTGCCGGACAGCGCGGGGGTGCCCGCGTCCTACGCCCAGGAGACGTTGGTCTGCCCCTACAACGACCTGTCGGCCCTGGACGAGCTGTTCGACAACCATGAAGGGGAGATCGCCGCGGTCATCGTGGAGCCCGTGGCGGCGAACATGGGCGTGGCGCCGCCGCTGCCCAGCTTCCTGGAGGGCCTGCGGCAGGTCACGCGCAAGTGTGGGGCGCTGCTCATCTTCGATGAGGTGATTACGGGCTTCCGCGTCGCCTGGGGTGGGGCGCAGGCCCTTCCGATGTGCGGAAGGGTGACACCGGACCTGACCTGTCTGGGGAAGGTCATCGGCGGGGGGCTGCCCGTGGCCGCCTATGGAGGGCGGCGGGACATCATGGAAATGGTGTCGCCGCTGGGGCCCGTGTACCAGGCGGGCACTCTGTCCGGCAATCCGCTGGCCATGGCGGCGGGCCTGGCGACGCTGAAGGCGCTTGGCGCGCCTGGCGTGTACGAGCGGCTGGAGGCGCTGGGCGAGTCCCTGGAGCGCGGCCTGCGGGACGCGGTCGCGCTCAACGGCGTGGAGGCGTGCGTGCAGCGAGTCGGCTCCGTGCTGACGCTCTTCTTCCGCCAGGGCCCCGTCACCGACTGGGCCACGGCGAAGCGGGCCGACACGCGGCGCTACGCCGCGTTCTTCCATGCCATGCTCCGACAGGGCGTGTACCTGCCGCCCTCGCAGTTCGAGGCGTGGTTCGTGTCACTGGCGCATACGGAGGAGGACATCACGGCCACGGTGCGCGCGGCGGGCGAGGCTCTGGCGGGAGTACGTTCCGCGGCTTCTTGAGATTGCGTTATCCGTGGGGTATACTAGCGCCACTCGATTCTCGATATATTTCTTTTTTGCCTGAGGAGGCTGTCCGATGCGTGTCTCTTGTCTTCAAGAAAACCTGGCGAAGGGCCTCTCGATTGTGGGACGTGCGGTCGCGGTCCGCTCCACGCTGCCCGTGACGCAAAATGTTCTGATCGCGACGGACAACTCCCGGCTGAAGCTGGCGGCGACGAATCTGGAGATCGCGGTCTGCTGCTGGATAGGGGCGAAGGTGGAGGAGGAGGGAGCTCTCACGGTGCCGTCCCGCATCCTCACCGAGTTCGTCAGCGCGTTGCCCAACGACAAGATTGCCTTGACGGTACCCGCCAAGGGTAAGGTGCTGCACATGGCCTGCGGGCGCTACGAGGCGCGTATGAGCGGCATTGACGCCGACGACTTCCCGCCCATTCCGGAGGTGGGCGGCGACCTGACGGCGACGATTGAGCCGGATGTCCTCCGCACGACCATCGGCCAGGTGGCCCTCGCGGCGGCGCAGGAAGACTCGCGGCCCGTGCTCACCGGCGTGAACATGTCCTTCAGCGAGGATATGATGACTCTGGCCGCGGCTGACGGGTTTCGGCTGGCGGTGCGCAAGACCAAGCTGTCGGCCCATGTGACTGAGGCGAGCGTCATCGTGCCCGCGCGGGCGCTGATGGAGCTGGCCCGGCTGCTGGCCGACCAGGCGGACCCGGTTGAGGTGACCGTCAACACGGCTCGCAGCCAGGTACTCTTCCGTCTGAAGAACGTGGAGCTGGTCTCGCAGCTTCTGCAAGGCACCTTTCCGAACTATACGCAACTCATTCCCCAGGGTCACGCCTCTCGCGCGGTGGTGGACGCCGGAGAGTTCCAGCGCGCCACCAAGACGGCCGCTATTTTCGCTCGGGACGCCAGCGGCATCGTCCGGATCCAGGTCACGCCCGGCGCCGACGGCGCGCGGGGCAAACTGACTGTCATGGCCCGCGCCGAGGAGGTGGGCGACAACCAGTCCGAGATTGACGCGGTGGTCGAGGGCGAGGCGGCGAAGATCGCGTTCAACAGCAAGTACCTGCTGGACGTGCTGTCGGTGCTGGACAAGGGGCAGGTGGCGCTGGAGACGACCAGCCCGTCGAGTCCGGGCGTCATCCGGCCCGTCGGCGACGACAGCTACGTGCACGTGGTCATGCCGATGTTCGTTCAGTGGTAGAGGTGACGGTCTGTTCAGGCGCTGGTCGGCAGGCCAATCAGCTTTGAGTTTGCCCTGACTGCGGCTGTCGGCGAAACTAGGCCCTGGGCAGGAGTTCGCGGGTCATAACGCGCAGTATGCGCAGCCCCGTGGGGATGGGTGGAAGCTTGCTCCGCCCGCCGATGCGGTCACCTTCTCGGGTAGGGATCTCCGCCACCTTGCACTTCAGCTTCAGCGCGCGGATCGTCATCTGGGACTCGATCTCGAACTGTTGCGCGTCGAGGTTCATCTCCTCGAATCGCGCCCGCCGCACGCCGCGGAAACCGTTCTGCGTATCGGTGATGTGGCCGCCCCACAGTAGCCGGAAGGCCAGGGTGAAGCCAAGATTGGCCCACTTGCGGGTTGCGATGATCTTGCCATCCTCCTCATTGCGCGCCCCTTTCATGAACCGTGAGGCGATCGCCAGGTCGGTTCCCTGCTTGACCAGGTCTACGAGGCGTACGATGTCCGCGGGGTCTTCGTTGCCGTCCGGACTGAAGAAGATGAGGTAATCCCCTTTGGTTTCCGCAGCGCCGATCTGAAAGGCAAGCCCTCGGCCGGGAACGCTCTGCCGCACCACGCGCAGACCGCGCTGCTCCAGGAACTCCACCGTGCCGTCAGTCGACCCACCGTCGACTGCGATGCATTCGTCCACGGCGTGAAAGGGGATGCGATCAAAAAGCGCGCGTACTCCGTGGATCTCATTGCGTGTAAGCAAAATGAGCGACGTCGTGCCGGTCTGCTGTCCTGTTACTGCCATCCCTCCTCCTGATAACGCGATGGGAAAATGTGGCGAAGCACTGTTTCCCTCACGGGAGCAAGGTCACCATTGCAGACTATATCACAAATAGGATGAGTCATGGCAGTGGGGCATGATGCCGCTTGTTGGGGTATAGCACTCGCAGGATGAAGATATTACTTCTCCCGGCGCTCCAGCACTTTGACGGCTCCCGCTGACAGCGTCTCAACATAGGTGTCTTTCAGGTACCGCACGATCTCTGGCTCCATCACGTCGATCGGGACGCCCCAAAGGGATGCGCCGTCGTATATGACGAACCGGGTCTTGTCGCGTTCAAGGTCCGCGATGACGCGCCGCCTGTCCTCCCGCGTGTTAGGCATGAGAAAGAAGTCGAATCGTGTGCTGCTCGTGCGGTCGGTCAGGAAATAGTAAACCGGTGAGTACGAAAAAACGAAGATGTGCTCGGACGGCGCCGTGCGCTCTCGAATAAAACGCACGACGCTTTCAATCTCGCCTCGCGTCTTTTGCGTGACCCACATGCCCTCGGCGCGGGGAATGGTGAGCTGTACCGCCTCCTCGCCGTACCATGCCTGGTACGGCACGGGTGCGCCAAGAGCGGCGCGGAGTTTGAGGATGGTTTGCTGGGCGAATGGCCCGGACGCTGTGCTGTACGCCCCGTACAGCACAAGCCCTCCCGCAAGGGCCGCGACGGCGAGGCCGCGGGCTGCCATCACCCCGGGCGCGCCTCGCCTTGGCCAAAGGTCATCCATATATATCCAGGCCAGGATGGTGACCGGAGGAAGCGTGCCGACGATGGACCATGCGGCGCTGAGGGAGAGGGTGTAGGGGAAAAGGGCGACACCGAGGACGACGAGGCCGAGCTTGAGCGCATCCCTGGTATCGAACCGTCGTTTGACCAGACGAACCGCGAGACTCGCGCACACGGTCATGTACAGGGCCACTGGCAGATAGTCGGCGAGGGCCAGGGCGAGGCGGCCCACGCCGTGGGGTGGGAAGACGCCGCTGGACACGCTACGGGACAAAAGGTCCGCCGCTTCAAGCAGGCCCGCCCGGAGGTCGGGGTAAGGGATGCCAGGGTAGCTGGACACGCGATAGCCGGCGAAGGAGACGACGTTGTGGACATAAGCGGCAAGGGCGCCGTTGAGCGCAAGAAAGGCCAGGACAGGTATGGCGACCACTGCCACGCCGAGGGCGGCCCATGCCGCGGAAGTCAGCGATGCGCGCGGGTCTCGCCTCTCCCAGGCGTTTGCGACCAGCATCACCGCGATTGCCGCGAGCGCGGCCACGCCCGTCTCCTGGCTGTAGAACAGCGCGAAGCCCGCAAGCAGGCCGGAAGCTGTCATCAGCAGGCGCGCGCGCCTCTCGCGCGCCAACCAGCAGAGAAAGACGGCCACAACGGCGGGTGTCGTCCTGAACACGGCGCTTTGCATGCCAGGAAACAGGGGAAAGTGAATGACGATTGCCAGGACCGCTCCGGTGTAAGCCAGGAGACGCCAGCGCAGGACGCGGCGTAGCATCAGCGCAATGGATACGAGCGCGATCAGGTTGAGAATGAAGTTGAAGACGCGCAGGGTCAACACGGATGCGCCGACGAGCGACATGGCCGCGGCCAGCGGATACTCCATAAGCGGACCGTACAACAGGTGTGTGTCTCGGTAGAGCACGCCGCCATGCAGGACGGTATTGGCCCAACTCAAGTGCATCCCCTGGTCCTGCAGGAAGACCCAGTCCGCGCCGGTCCCCCAGAAGATGACGGGGCTGTAGGCAAGCAGAAGGACACCGGCAGCGGCCAGAGCTGCTTCCAGGAGGGTGAGTGGAGGAGAGGACACCGACGGAGGAGCGGGCTCCAAGGCGCGATATGGGGCGACGTTGATGTTATCCGCGCGGCGGGATGCCAGGAGCGCCCATGCGAGCCAGAAGATGAGGGCGACGCCGACCGTCAAAAACATCCAGAGAAGATAGTGGATGTTTTCCTTGTACTTGACGTACCCGCTCAGCGTGCCGGGGCTGATGATACCCTGCGCCCTGGCGCTTTCCAGGGACTCCACACCGACGGGCCAGACGCTCGTTGCGACATAGGCGGCCAGCAGCCCGAGAGCAAGCCCCGCGGCGAGAGCGATGTTGCCTGTGGAAGCATTTTCCGGACGGGAGGCAAACTGTGTCGCCTTGAGGAAGGCTGCCTTCATACAATGCCCTGGGAGACGGGGTTATCAGGCATGGGCTCCTGCCTATCAGATGCACCGACGCGCAGACTGGTTGAAATGGACTATTACTATACATGGCCCGATGGTCGCACGCAAAGAGGGGGACTTACACAGTCTCTCCGCGCGGTCGCCTTTTATACAGGGGTATTGTTCCTGGGTCTCCTATCAAGCGAGGCCCTAGAAGATGTCAGTCACGAGGTAACCGACAGAGACGTGCGCGCCAGGACTGGATTTGACAAGCTGCGCGCGCTTGAGCGCAAGCTCATCGTGATCAGCGGGCGCCTTTCGCCTTGGGCTTCTTTGGCGGAAGTGACGCGGCGTAAGCAAAGGTCTTCTCAAGCCAGACCAGGATATCGCCTTCCGCGTTCAGCAAGGCCTGGGGAACAAGCACATAGTCCCCCATAGTGCGGCCCGGCATGGGATCGAACGGCTTTGAATCTGGGAGCCTGAGGAAGGCGGCGCAATCAGAGGGCGACAGCCGGAGCACGAACGAGTCCTGGTGCAGCCCCGCGAACATGTGCCCGTTGGCGAACGCGGCGGGATAGCCGAACATCTTGCGCTTCGCCGCCTCGGGTAGGGACTGCATGGTGACCTCGAAGAGGCGGACCATCTTGCTTGGCGCAGGCTGCCATTTCATGACGCGACTCCCCGCTGCTGCCCGGATTAAGCGAAGGACATGTGTTGAGAACAGTGTGTTTGGCTAATGCTGGCGGGCGCTGCCAATCGCTACATCAGCCCCTTCACCGCCCGCTGGACAACCCGGTTCGCGATGTCCACTTTTGCCTTGGTCTCCCTTTTCAGGTCGTCCACATGGAGAGGCTGGTTCTCGGCCAGTGCCTCTTGGGCTCTCCTATCGATTAAATCCAGCATGTCTTTCTTCAGATTGTCAAACTCCTCGCCCGCCTGCTTCACTGCTCGGGACGCCAGCGGCGTGGTGCTGAAGCCCAGGACAGACAGGAAGCCCGTCCATGAAGCGCCCACGAAAATGGCCTGGAACTGCTTCGGCAAGGTGACGTCAAAGCCCTCGACTTTCACCTTGTCGGACAGAAGCGCGGCGATTGCGCCGCCAAGGACCGCGTACAGGACGAAGCCGAGAAGGCGGGTGGTCACCTGCCCCTGCTTGATCTCGCGCTCCAGCTTCTCCAGGCGTTGGCGGTCGTCTTCCAGCTCGCGCTGGGCCGTGTCAAGGGCCTTGCCGAGCTGGTCCAATTGCGCCTGGGGAAGCGTGCTCTTCTGGAGCGTGTCCTGTATCTTGTCGATCTCCTCGCGGGTCTTCTTGTTGTGCTCCCGCAGGTCTTTCGCCTCCTGGTCCGTGTCAATAGTGTCAAAGAAGGGGCGAAACTCAGGGATGACCTCCTGCTGGGCGATGTAGATGGTGATGAGTGCACCGAGCACGCCCAGGGCGAACAGAATCAAGAAGTCCATGGCAGTTCCTCCTTTGCGGCGCTAGCTTACGTCCCCCAACCGAAACACCTTGCTCTCGCGGATTGTGGAAACACCCGTGTGCCGTGCTTCCCGTTCGGGAAGGTGATCCGCTTTGTGTTTTCCGTTCGCGTCACCTCTATTTCGGGCGCGAACTCGGCTTTATTCTACACCCGCTGTCCATCCCTGCCGGAGGGCGGGAAGCGCGGCATGAGCACAAACTCCGTGACCGTGTAGTCGCCTGTGCAACAGCCCGGGTTTCTAGGACATGTGCCGGCCACCGCCCGCCCTTGGGCGCTTCCTCGCTTCGGAATGAGGAGATTCGCGGCGCTGCCAGCGTGAGGGTGCTGGAAGCTATTCCGCACCTAAGTATGTCGGCTTCCTTGGACCCAACCGGCATGCTATAATACAGATACTTACCCACCAGTCTGTTCCTGGCGCTATCTTCTCATTGAGGCTCTCGCGGAACGGCAAGCAGACAGGAGGGTCTTATCCCTTTACACACAGATAGGCAATCTCGTATAATGAAACTGTAACTTATGACATCTACATCGTCGGACAGCCCTTCCGAGACGCCAAACGGAATGCAGAAACTCCTGGAGCAAGAAAAAGGACAGGGGTATAAGAGTCTGCGCCGTGGGGACGTGACTGAAGGGATTGTCATGCGAATGGACAAGGACGGCATCCTTGTCAGCCTGGGCCTGAAGTCCGAGGGACTGGTGCCCGCGCAAGAGATGCGGACGCTGAGTCCGCAGGCCCTGGGCAGAATGCACGTGGGAGACCGCGTTCTCGCCACCGTCATACGTGGAGAGAACGAGTTTGGGGAAGTCCTCCTGTCGGTGGACCAGGCCCGGAGCGAGGTGGGTTGGCGGCTCCTGGAAAAGGGCCTGGAGAGCGCCGAGGCGATTGAGGTGGAGGTGACGGGCAACAACAAGGGGGGCTTGCTGGTTGACGTGGAAGGCGTTCAGGGCTTTATTCCACTCTCTCAGATGGGGTTGATGATACGTGCGGATGACCCCCAGGCGCAGGAGAAGCTGGACAGCCTGACAGGCCAGTCCATGCGGTGTAAGGTCATCGAGTTGAACCGCCGCCGCAACCGGGTCATCCTGTCGGAGCGAGCGGCGCTCCAGGAGAAAAGGGCGCAGCAGAAGGAGCTCCTTCTGGCTGGGCTCAAGGAAGGGGATGTGCGCCACGGACGGGTGACCGGAGTGACCACCTTCGGGGCGTTCGTGGACATCGGCGGGGCCGAGGGACTGGTGCACATCTCCGAGATGTCGTGGGAGCAGGTCGCCACGGCTGACCAGGTGGTCAAAGTGGGCGACGACGTGGAAGTCTACGTCCTCAAAGTGGACGCGGAGACCAAGAAGATAGCATTGAGCCTCCGGCGGCTGAAGCCGGAGCCGTGGCAGACGGTCACCGATCGGTATCAGGTGGGGCAGATTGTGAGCGGGATCATCACAAAGTTAACGACCTTTGGGGCCTTCGCGCGGATTGAGGGGTCCGTGGAAGGTCTTGTCCACATATCGGAGCTGAGCGACCGTCCCATTCGACACCCCAAGGAGGTGGTGAAGGAGGGCGACACGGTACCTTTGAAGGTCCTGCGGATTGAGCCCGAGCGGCACCGCCTGGGCCTCAGCCTGCGTCAGGCGCTGGAGGCGGGCGCGGAGCCAGGGCTCTCAGTCAGCGCCGGTGCGCCGCAGAGCGCCGGGGGGGAAGCTGCTACGACGGGAGAGGAACATGGCTAACAGATTTGAAAAGTTCTCCGAGCGTGCCCGTCGTGTTCTCCAACTCGCTCAGGAAGAGGCTCAGCACTTCAATCACAACTACATTGGGACTGAGCATATCCTGCTGGGCCTGGTGCGGGAACAAGAGGGCGTAGCGGCCCGCGTTCTGGCTAATCTTGGGATCGATTTGGCGAAGGTGCGCCAGGCCGTCGAGTTCATCATTGGCCGCGGTGAGCGCGCCGTCGCGGGCGAAATCGGACTGACTCCGCGCGCGAAGAAGGTTATTGAGCTTGGCGTGGACGAGGCGCGCCGGATGAACCATCACTACATCGGCACCGAGCACCTGCTCATCGGCCTCCTTCGGGAGGGCGAGGGAGTGGCCGCCGGAGTGCTGGAGAGCCTGGGCGTGAATCTGGACAAGGTGCGCACGGAGACGAACCGCATCCTGAGCCAGAGTCTGTCTCACCCCCACGCGCCCCAGCGGCAGGCCACGCGTACGCCCACCCTGGACCAGCTCGGTATTGACCTGACCGCCATGGCCCGGGCCAACAAGCTGGACCCGGTCATCGGCAGACAGAAGGAGATCGAGCGGGTCATCCAGATACTCAGTCGGCGGGTCAAGAACAACCCTGTGCTCATCGGCGAGCCGGGCGTGGGCAAGACCGCCATTGTGGAAGGGCTGTCCCAGCGCATCATCGCCGGGGACGTGCCGGAGACCTTGCAGGGCAAGCGCTTGGTCACCCTGGACATGGGCGCGCTTGTGGCGGGCACCAAGTACCGCGGCGAGTTCGAGGAGCGCCTGAAGAAGGTCATCGAGGAGATCAAGGCGGCGGCCAACTGCGTCCTGTTCATTGACGAGATGCACACCATGGTCGGCGCGGGCGCCGCCGAGGGCGCGGTGGATGCGGCCAACATCCTCAAGCCGTCCCTGGCGCGGGGCGAGCTTCAGTGCATCGGCGCCACCACGCTCGACGAGTACCGCAAGTACGTGGAGCGGGACGCCGCCCTGGAGCGGCGCTTCCAGCCCGTGCAGGTGGACGAGCCGTCCGTGGAAGACACCATCGCCATCCTGCGGGGCGTCAAGCACCGCTATGAGGAGCACCACCGGTTGCACATCAGCGACGAGGCGCTCAAGGCGGCGGCTGTCCTGGCGGCGCGCTACATCGCCGACCGCTTCCTGCCGGACAAGGCCATTGATCTGATTGACGAGGCGTCGTCCCGCGTGCGCATTCGCCACGCTTCCACGCCGCTCTCGGTCAAGGAGGCCATGAAGGTCCTGGACAACGTCCGCAAAGAGAAGGACGACGCCATCACCAGCCAGCAGTACGAATACGCCGCCGAGCTCCGCGAGCGCGAGATGCGCCTGACGGAGAAGCTGGGGCAGATGGAGCAGGACCGGCAGAAAGAGAAAGACCAGGACGCGGACAAGCCCACGGTCACGGAAGAGGATGTTTCAGAGGTCCTGAGCATGTGGACGGGCATCCCCGTGACGCGTCTGGCCACCGAGGAGACAACCCGGCTGCTCCAGATGGAGGAGCATCTCCACAAGCGCATCATCGGCCAGGACGAGGCCATTGAGGCCATGGCGAAGGCCGTCCGGCGCGCGCGCGCCGGGCTTAAGGACCCGCGCAGGCCCATCGGTAGCTTCATCTTCCTGGGCCCCACGGGCGTAGGCAAGACGGAGTTGGCGCGGGCGCTGGCGGAGTTCATGTTCGGCAGCGACGAGGCCCTCATCCGGCTGGACATGTCGGAGTTCATGGAGCGCCACGCGGTGGCCCGCCTGGTGGGCGCGCCGCCCGGCTACGTGGGCTACGAGGAGGGCGGCCAGCTTACCGAGAGCGTGCGGCGCAAGTCCTACTGCGTCATCCTGTTTGACGAGATCGAGAAGGCGCATCCGGATGTCTTCAACATCCTGCTGCAAATCCTGGACGACGGGCACCTGGCGGACGCCAAGGGCCGCAAGGTGGACTTTCGCAACACCATCGTGATTATGACCAGCAACCTGGGCGCGGAGCTTATCCGGCGCCAGGGGTTGGTGGGCTTCACCGTCAAGTCGGATGAGGCCAAGACCGCCAAGCAGAGCTACGAGGACATGCGCGAGAAGATCATGACGGAGGTCAAGCGGACGTTCCGGCCCGAGTTCCTGAACCGCATTGACGGCATTGTCGTCTTCCACGCGTTGAACAAGGAGCACATCCGCCAGATTGTGGACCTGATGCTGGCCCTGGTGAGCACACACCTGGTCGAGAAGGGCCTCACGATGGAGGTCACGGACCGCGCCAAGGACTTCCTGGGACTGAAGGGCTTTGACCCGGTGTACGGCGCGCGGCCGCTGCGCCGCACCATCCAGAGCATGGTGGAGGACAAGCTCTCCGACACCATCCTCCAGGGCAAGTTCAAGCCCGGCGAGACGGTGGTGCTGGACGTGCAGGACGACGAGATCGTCGTCAAGTCGGGGACGGTGGCCCTGGCCAACACCTAGGTCTGTTGCAAACCCTCACCCCCTGCCCCCGCTCCCTTTACGAAAGGGAGCGGGGGTATTGAATCTGGGGGTATCCCCCAGGCCCCCGCCAGAGGGACTGCGGCCCCTCTGGACACCCCAAAATGGGCCTTCGCGAGCGCCCCATGTGTTCTGTAGGCTCTGCTTCTATTGAGATGCAGGTCAAAGCTCTGCCGGGGTCTGGGGTGTCCCCAGAAGTCTTATCTCCCCCTTTCCCGCAGGAGAGGGGGAGAGGTGAGTATCTGAAGAAACAAGGCTTGTGCCGCAGGGTAGGCGCCCGGCCTTTTGGACGGTCTAGGCTGCCAGCAGACGGAAGACGGACGTTCCAGCGGATGGGGAAGCGCAACGCTTCCCCATCTGTGTTTCCGGCGGGTGGCCCGCTATAGCTCTGCTATAATGTGGCCGGAGATAAGACTGATGCCGCGCCAGCGTTCACGGATGTCCTTTTTCTGCAAGGAGTGCGGAGCGGAAAGCCCCAAGTGGGCGGGTTCCTGTCCCGCGTGCGGCCACTGGAACACAATGGTGGAAGCGCCCGCCGCCGGGCCCGCGACCTCTGGCGCCCGCTCCTGGCTCTCGTCCGCGGAGGCGGCGCCGCAGGAGCTGGCTACGCTGGCCCCCGCGGCCCGCGCGCGCCTGCCCGTGCATATCGGCGAGGTGGACCGCGTCCTGGGCGGTGGCATCGTGCCCGGCTCGCTGGTCCTGGTAGGCGGCGACCCCGGCATCGGCAAGTCCACCCTGCTGCTGCAGGTGGCGGCGTCCGCGGTGGAGGCCCTGGGACCGGTGCTCTACGTCTCCGGCGAGGAGTCGGCCCAGCAGATACGCCTGCGCGCCGAGCGTCTGGGCATCTCCGGCAAGGGCCTGTTCCTGTGCGCCGAGACGTCGCTGGAGGCTGTCCTGCGCCACATGGACGCCATGAAGCCCGCTCTGGGCATTGTGGACTCCATTCAGACGGTGTGGGCGGAGGACGTGGCGGGCGCGGCGGGAAGCGTGGCGCAGGTGCGGGAGTGCGCCCTGCGGCTCATGCAGTGGGCCAAGGCGCGCGGCACGCCCGTCTTCATCACCGGCCACGTGACCAAGGAGGGGGCCATCGCCGGGCCGCGCGTGCTGGAGCACATGGTGGACGCGGTGCTGTACCTGGAGGGGGAGTCCTTCGGCGCCTACCGCATTCTGCGCGGGGTCAAGAACCGCTTCGGCTCCACGAACGAGGTGGGCGTCTTCGAGATGACGGACAGGGGCATGCGCGAGGTGGCGAACCCGTCGCTGGCGTTCCTTTCGCCGCACGCTGCGCCCGCTCCGGGCGTGGCCATCGTGCCGACGCTGGAGGGCACGCGGCCCCTGCTGGCGGAGGTGCAGGCGCTGACATCGCCGTCGCAGTTCGGCACGCCGCGGCGCACGGCCAACGGCGTGGACCTGAACCGGCTGCACCTTATGACGGCGGTGCTGGGCCGGCGGCTGCGCGTCCCGCTGGGGAACCAGGATGTCATCGTTAACGTGGTGGGCGGCCTGCGCATTGACGAGCCCGCCGCCGACCTGGGCATTGCGCTGGCCATCGTGTCCAGCTTCCGCAACGTGCCCGTGCGCGACAAGATGGTGGTCGTGGGCGAGGTCGGGCTGAGCGGCGAGCTGCGCCCCGTGAGCCAGACGGACCGGCGTCTGGCGGAGGCGGCCAGCCTGGGGTTCCGCGCGTGCCTGCTGCCGAGCGCCGCCATGCCCGCGGCGCCGCCGGAGGGGCTGGAGTTGTTGCCCGCCGCTACGCTGCGGGAGGCGGTGCGATTGGCTATGCCGCTCGCGGCGAAGCCGGACGAACGGGATGCGGAAGATGACCTGGTGTTTGAGGACAAGTCATGACCGCTACGTCTCCGCATACTGCGTCTTCTTTCCCCTTCGACGGGCCCGTCCTTCGACAAGCTCAGGACGAGCGGAAGATTGCCCCGCTCATGGTGAGCCTGTCGAACCATGAGCTTGCGCCTGCACCGTTGGGCCAGAATCCCTCACCCCCTGTGTCCCCCTCTCCCCAGGAGAGGGGGAGAGAAATGAATCTGGGGGTGTCCCCCAGACCCCCGCCAGAGGGGGACAACCCCTCTGGACTCCCCGCACATGGGCTGTCGGAGAGGGCTCTCGACCAGAAGCTGGAGGCCCTGCACGCCCTGCTCCGCGAGATGGGTTCGGTCGTCGTCGCGTATTCGGGCGGCGTGGACAGCACCTTTGTCGCCGCTGTTGCCTGCGACGCGCTCGGCGACCGGGCGCTCGCCGTGACCGCCGTGTCGCCGCAGATTACGGACGTGGAGCTGGCGGAGGCGAAGGAGCTTGCCGTGCGCATCGGCGTCCGGCACATCGCCCTCGATACGCTGCAGATGGAGGACGCGAACTTCGTCCGGAACGACGCGCGCCGCTGCTACTTCTGCAAGACGGAGCTGTACACGAAGCTGTCGCCCATCGCCCGCGCGCGGGGCTTCGCGTGGGTCGTGAACGGCACGAATACCGACGACCTGGGCGACTACCGCCCCGGCCTGGATGCGGCGGCGGAGCACCGCGTGCGCAGCCCGCTGGTGGAGGCGGGCGTCTCCAAGGCGGAGGTGCGGGAGCTGTCGCGGCGTCGCGGCCTACCTACGTGGGACAAGCCCGCCTCGCCGTGCCTGGCATCGCGGCTGCCGTACTGGACGCGCGTCACCGTCGAGGCGCTGACGATGGTGGGCCGCGCCGAGGCCTATCTGCATAGCCTGGGTATCCGCGAGGCGCGCGTGCGCCACCACGGCGACCTCGCCCGCATTGAGGCGGACGCGGCGGGCATGGCGCTGCTGGCGCGGGAGGACGTGCGCGCGCAGGTGAAGGAGCGGCTGCGGTCGTTCGGCTACGCGCGCGTGGAAGTGGACCCGAGAGGGTTTCGCAGTGGCAGCCTGAACGAGGCGTTGGGACGGAGGAGCGGCCCGTGAGGCGACATCATAAGCTAGCCATCGTCCTTGTCGTGACCGCCGTGACTCTGGCGGTGCTGGTCGCGCGGCTGAGCGTGTCGTCAATCGTCCACGCGCCGACGAAGCCGCCCGAATACACGGCGTCGGACAGCCGCATCGAGGCGCGCGTAGGCGAGACGTTCGTGATTGTGCTTGAGTCCAATCGCACGACGGGCTATGGCTGGGCGCTGGCGGAGCAGCCGAACGCGGCGGTGGTGACGCTGGTCGGCTCGGAGTATGTTGCGCGGGGCGTCGGCATTCCCGGCCAGGGCGGCGAGGAGCGCTGGACGTTCCGCGCGGCGGGCGCGGGCGCGGCGGCGTTGCGGCTGGCGTACATGCGGCCGTGGGAGAAGGATATGCCGCCCGCGAAGACGCAGACGTATGCGGTGAGCGTGAGGTAAGGGGAGGCGCTGCGCTCGTTCGGCTACACTTGCGTCGAGGTTTGACTCACGGGGGTACAGGGGCGGGAGTTGAATGAGGGAGTGAGATTACAGAGCAATGAAGTATCGAAACGAGCTTGAAGAACACCGTGCACTCGAATATCAACGCTGGAACAAGAAGCGGAAATTTAGGCAGACTGTTACTGTAATGTTGATCCTTGGGGCAGTAGCAGCCGTTATCGGCACTGTTGCTCTACTGGTACCCACTATCAAGCCTGACCAACAACTAACACGAGTCACTCAGTTCCTGCAAAGTCTTTCCCCGTCCACTGATATTTCATCCGCATCAAAGGCGCTTGCTTTCCCAACTTCAGATAGCTATGCGGCGCAACCACCTGTTGCTTTAGCTACCGTTACACCGGATGCGATCAAATTGAGGTCCGAACTTCCACGGGACGTTTATGAGCAGTTTTATAACGACTTCTACGCGGGATGTGTAGATCCTCCGCGAGACAAGCTTGGAGTCGCGAAAACCTGGTCAGGCACTGGGAATTCTACGGTCATCATTCCACCACAGTTCGGCACTTATTTTCTTGTGCTCATTGCCAATCCATCCTCCTCGGGCTGGCGTTTTGATAGCGTCCTTGACACAGGCTCCAGTGGCAAGAAACAGTCCCTAAGAGTCAGCAGCACAGCACCTACGGTGCTGACCGATTCGCAGGAATGGTGTACGATGGGCGCCGGTGTCCCACGTCCATACGCACTTGAAATCCAGTCCCAAAACTTAGCTTGGACAGTTCATTTAGTGACCTCTGGCGGCCAGAGCGTGCTCTCCAAGGCTGTCAACGATTCGTTATCTGGCTATTATGGTGTATGTCCAGCGGTACCTCCTGTGGGTAGTTTAGGTGTCCTGAGAACATGGAGTAGTACTCAAGGCAATATGCAGCAATCTATAGAGTTTGCAGGTGGGCCTCCCTTTTACTTCTTAGGGGTAAGATTCGAGCCGTTGCAAAAGGAATGGAGCTTTGAAAGTACCGAGATCAATGGCAACCGCCGGGTGGCTGGTCCGAAAGTCTCCTATCAAACCGGTGAGAGGGTTAACTTTACAGCCACATGTCCGGATGGCCCTGGGTTAGGGCATCTGGACATCCAGTCGCAAGGAGGAGATTGGACTATTTACCTGATAGGTGTCCGTAGGTAAAAAGACAGCTTAGAGTCAACCACATTGAGGGCGACAGCTCGATTGCTTTAGAAGTTGGCAGCAGTTGTAAAGGAGGATAGCAGTCATGCCGAAAGGAAAGTCCAAACGCGGCAATGCGCACACGTCCGAAAACCTTGTCCTTCACTTTATGGCAATTCCGACCATTGTCCTAATTAGTATCTATGTCGCCGGCACTCTCGTCGAAAGCCTTTTCGGTCTGCCTGGAGCAATCAAGTATATCTTTTTGGGTATTGGCGGCACAGGCTTTGTAGTAGTTTATTTCAATCGAGAAATCAAGGCCCATTTTCAAATAGACATGGCCAGCGGAGCCAACAAACTTTACCAGACACTCAAAAATAGCAAGAAAAGCTAAGCCATTTTGCGACAACGGATTAGAGCAATACAACAATTACTTGGCACACAACTGACACGATCGTCACCGTCTAGGTGAAGAAGCCGCTGGACAAGGTGATTCCCGTGCGCCTGTCCGCGGACGTGTGGGAGGCCCTGCGCAAGGAGGCGCGTGAGCTTGGCGTCGGGCCGACGACGGCTGTGCTCGGAATGACAGGAAACGTCGGTCCGCTCATGGATTCGACAGGCTCACCACGAGCGGGCTATTATTTGGCCTGACGCTTAATTGAGAGGCCGTCCCATGACCATTGCGTACTTTGACCTGATAGGCGGCGCGAGCGGCGATATGACGCTCGGCGCGCTGGCGGACGCCGGGCTGGACATGGCGGCGCTGGAGTCGGCGCTTCGCACTCTGCCCGTGCGCGGCTACCGCCTGGAGGCGGAGCGCGTGCGGCGCGGCGCTCTCTCCGCCACGCGCGTCCGCGTCCGCATCACACGCCGCTCCAAGCAGCCGCGCACCCTCGCCGACCTGCTCGCCATCGTCCGCGCGGGCAAGCTGCCGACGCGCGTCCGCGAGCAGGCGGCGGCCATCTTCCGTCGCCTGGCGGAGGTCGAGGCCAAAGTCCACGACGTGCCCGTCGAGCAGGTCCACTTCCACGAGCTGGGCGCGGTGGACACCGTCGTGGACGTGGTCGGCGCGTGCCTGGGCCTGCACCTGCTGGGCGTGGACCAGGTGTACGCCTCGCCGCTGCCGCTCGGCCACGGCCTCATCCGCTCTGACGACGGCCCGCTGCCTCTGCCCGCGCCTGCCACGCTGGAGCTGGCCGCGCGCGCGAAGGCCCCCCTTCGGCCCGACGACGGCACGATGGGCGAGACGGTCACGCCCACGGGCGCGGCCATCCTGACCACCCTCGCTGAGTTCCGGCGGCCCGCCATGCGGCTGGAGCGCGTCGGCTACGGCGCGGGCGGGCGCGACACGCCTGAGCGTCCCAACGTGCTCGCCGTGTGGCTCGGCCAGCCTGTCGAGAGCGCAGGGGAGACGCCGCTGGCGCTGCTGGAGACGAACATTGACGACATGGACCCGCGCATCTACGGCCACCTGATGGAGCGGCTGCTGGAGGCGGGCGCGCGCGACGCGTGGTACACGCCCATCCAGATGAAGAAGGGGCGGCCCGCGACGATGGTGAGCGTGCTCGCGACGCCCGACCTCGAAGGCGCGCTCGTCGGTCTGCTGCTGCGCGAGACGACGACGCTGGGCGTGCGCGTGCGCGACGTGCGCCGCCACGAGGCGCAGCGCGAGAGCGTCACGCTCAAGACGAGCCTCGGCGAGGTGCCGGTCAAGGTGAAGCGCATCGAGGGCAAGGCGGTGGGCGCGACGCCGGAGTATGATGTGTGCCGGCGCATCGCGCGGGAGAAGGGGATGCCGCTCGTGGATGTGCTGCGGCGCGTGCAGCGGGAGGCGGAGGCGAAGCTGCTCAAGGGCGGCGACAAAAGGGCATAGGTGTGTCCTGTCTCTGAAGTACGCATACTAATTCATGCATGAGAAGTTGTTCGAGGAAACGCCCTTGGGCACTTGCCGTCTTTCCGGCGAAAGCCGGAATCCAGCGTTCCCTTGTGCTTCTCTGGATACCGGCTTCCGCCGGTATGACATGGAATAGGGAACGTATTTCGGGGACAGGACAGTAGATTCATTTCCCTATCTCCCTCTCCCTGTCAGGGAGAGGGAGACGCAGAGGGTGAGGGTGGTATCCTGAACACGCTGCCCGGCGCAACGGGCTGAACGGAGAAAGAGATGTCGAAGACGGCGCTGGTCATCGGCGGCACCGGCCCCACGGGGCCGTTCGTTGTGAACGGACTGATGGACCGCGGCTACACGGTCACGATCTTCCACGGCGGCTTCCACGAGGTCGAGTTCAAGAGGCCGGTCGAGCACATCCACAACGACCCGCACTTCAAGGAGACGTTCGAGGCGGCGCTCGGCACGCGCACGTGGGACATCGTCATCTTCGCCTACGGGCGGCTGCGGCTGGCCGTTGACGTGCTCAAGGGGCATACGGGCCGGCTCATCGCGCTGGGCGGCGCGACCGGCACCGCGGCGCAGCCGGACGACCCGCGCTGGGGGCCGTTCGGCATGCCCGCCTACGTGTCGGAGGACAACACCATCATCGAGGACAATCCGAACCGCAACAAGTTCGGCTATCAGATGGCGGAGGCGCAGGCGGCGCTGCTCCAGGCGCACAAGGAGGGCCACTACAACGCGACGTACATGGGCTTCCCCATCGTCTACGGCCCGCGGCAGCCCGGCCCGCACGAGTGGTCCATCATCCGCCGCGTGCTCGACAAGCGCCCGCACTTCATCATCGCGGACGGCGGCATCAAGCTGGAGAGCCGCGCCTACGTGGAGAACGCGGCGCACGCGCTGTTGCTGGCCGTGGACAAGCCGGACATCTCGGCGGGCAAGAAGTACGGGATGGCGGACGACAATATCTTCACCATGCGCCAGCGCATCGAGGCCATCGCGAACTACATGGGCCACAAGTTCGAGTTCGTGGACATGCCCTTCGACCTGGCGGTCCCGTGTCACGTGCTCTGGCGCAACGCGCGCGGGCACCGCATCCGCAACCTGCAGAAGATACGGGCTGACCTGGGGTACAGGGACGTCGTCGCCGCCGACGAGGCGATGCGCCGCACCGTGGACTGGCTGGTGAAGAACCGTCCGGAGCCGGGCGGCGAGGCGGAAATACAGCTCGGCGACCCCTTCGACTACGCGAAGGAGGACCAGCTCATTCGGGCGTGGAAGGACTGGCGGAACATGTTCCCGCGGGTGGACTACCCGGTGCTGCCGCCGGCGCACATGTACCGCCACCCGAAGAAGCCGAACGAGCCGTGGACGCGGCCCGACCACTGGGCCACCGGCAGAGGCGAGAAGCCGAAGTAGAAGCAGAAAAGCCTATGACCTAGATACTCTGAATGGAGCGGACCCTCGAACAGCAGGTTTCGCTCCATTCTTTTGCTCAAACACACTCAACCAGCGGATTCTATACTTAGGGGCATCAGATGGCTCGGGTCCGTATCAAACCTAATCCTCACACGCGTCGCTCTGAATTCAGCAGTGAATGAGCCAACCTCAATTACCGCTTCAAAAGTGCCGACTCGAACCCTTGGATAAGCTAGGCCAGTTTCAGTTGGCGTAAGCCAGTTAGTAGGATGTGGAACGTCTGCAGCTACATACAGATACTCACACCCGTTATTCCCTGAAATAGTTGTATCTATGGGGCTACGATCGGTCCATGACCACGGGTATCGATGACCCTCCGGTGGAAAGGCGCCAGTTGGCAACTCCGGGTCTTGTGGCCCCACCGGTAGTAACCCTTGTGGAGTGTCTATCAACATTGTGATGCTGATCAGTGTTCCATAACAATCGGCGATAGGTAGAGCGCTTGGGTTTTCGACCTTCAAGCGCAGAAAGTGAACCCTATTTGGGTCTACGTAAGGTTCTGCCCAAGAGATTGTCAAGCGTTTTTGTGTTAGTAGCGTTACGCGAGAATGCTCATTTTGCCATCGTATTGCGGGCGCGATTACAAACGCAATGATTGCCACAGGCAATACCAAGCCAAATAACATGGTGTTGCCTTCAAGTATCCCCTTCACACCATAAGCACCGACCAATCCTAGCGCCCACGCCAAAACGGTCAGCCAGTTGCTCAGAAGTGACTCGCTCTTTTCCCACCGCCAAAAAGACCACTTGAGGCAGTCCGCCCAGAAGACAAGGATTTGTTTTGCAAAAAGCAATATCCGCACGCCGCCATACTAACACATTTGTGTTCCAGGTATGGTACATAACGCGTGTCGTTCGCCCTTCTTACCCCGACCCTTCCCGAGCTGGCCGCGCGCCCGCGCCATCGGAATGAGCGATAGTCTCACGACAGCCCGTCCATCGCCTCATTGCGCTTCGGATAGCCAGCCGCTACCATAGAGCGGTTGGCTATTTTGTTTGACGACCGAGGCGCACGGGACATGGACGACCTGACACACGTCATCATCTACACGGACGGCGCCTGCCTGGGCAACCCGGGCCCGGGCGGCTACGGCGCGCTGCTCATCAACGGGGACAGGCGGCAGCACATATCGGGTGGGTACCGCCTCACCACGAACAATCGCATGGAGATCATGGCCGCCATCGTCGCGCTGGACGCGCTGCGCTCCCGCTGCCGCGTGACGCTCTACAGCGACTCGCAGTACGTCGTCAACGCCATGTCCAAAGGCTGGGCGCGGAAGTGGCGCTTAAACGGCTGGATGCGGAACAAGGACGAAAGGGCCATCAATCCTGACCTGTGGGAGCGCCTGCTCCAGCAGTGCGAGCGGCATGACGTCGAGTTCAAGTGGGTCAGGGGCCACGCGGGCATTGACGGCAACGAGCGCGCCGACCGGCTTTCCATGCAAGGGGCGCAAAAGCCCGGCCTGCCGCCGGACATCGAGTACGAAAAGACCGCCGGAGGCCCTGCGCGCAGATAGCCCCTTTGAAAAAGCGGCGTCATTGCGAGTCCCGATGCAATCGGGACGTGGCAATCTGGAAGTGGGGGTGCGTCCCGTCCCCGCCGCATTGCCGTGAGAATGGCCTCTTCGTCATTCCCGCGTTCGCGGGAATCAAGGAAAGCCACGGGCATGGATTCCGGATCAAGTCCGGAATGACGGGTTGGTGGCCATGTTTTCATCTCCCGTGGCACCCCAATAGGGCATGGCTGATTGCCGCGCTGCGCTCGCAATCAGCGAACCGGGGGCGCCGCGTCTCCGCCAGATTGCTTCGCTCCGCTCGCAATGACGGACGGGGGGCGCTGCGTCCGCGGATGAGTGCACGGCTGTGTAGTACAATACGTTCATGCCTTCATCATCTCTCCCTTCTACATTCTTTGACCTAACGCTGGACGAGCTGACCGAGCGGCTGCGCGGCATGGGCGAAAAGACCTTCCGCGCAAAGCAGCTCTACCACTGGGTCTATCGTCGCTTCGCCGCGTCCTACGACGAGATGACCGATCTGCCCGCGCCGCTGCGCCAGCGCTTCGTGGAGGAACTGCCGCTGCGCAGCCTCAAGCGCGTCGTGGTGCAGGAGTCGAAGGACGGCACGACGCGCAAGGCGCTCTTCCGCCTCCGCGACGGCCACACCATCGAGACGGTGCTGATGCTCTACCTGCCCAAGAAGGGCGGCGCGTGGCGGCGCACGGTCTGCGTCTCCACGCAGGTGGGCTGCGCGCTTGCGTGCTCCTTCTGCGCCACCGGCCAGATGGGCCTTGCGCGCGACCTCTCCGCCGGCGAAATCGTGGAGCAGGTCATCGCGTTCGCGCGGGAGCTGCGCCAGGAGGGTCTGGCGAAGGAGGAGCAGCCCGTCACGAATGTCGTCTTCATGGGCATGGGCGAGCCGTTCGCCAACCTGGACGGGACGTGGAAGTCCGTCCACATCCTCAACGACAAGGACGGCTACGCCCTGGGCGCGCGGCACATCACCATCTCGACGGTCGGCATCGTGCCCGGCATCCAGCGTCTCATCAAGGAGAAGGTGCAGGTCAACCTCGCCGTCTCCCTGCACGCGCCGAACGACGAGATCCGCTCGCGCATCATGCCCATCAACAAGCGCTACCCCGTTGACGAACTGCTGAAAGCCTGCCGCGAGTACGTGGACGCCACCCACCGTCGCGTCTTCTTCGAGTACCTCATGATCCGCGACCTGAACGACGGCATAGAGCACGCCCATGAGCTGGGGCGCAAGCTGTACGGCATGACCTGCCACGTGAACATGCTGCCCATGAACCCCGTCCCCGGCTCTGACATGCGCGGCTCGCCTCCGGCTCGCGTCAATGCCTTCGGGGAAGAGCTCCGCAAGTGGGGCATCCGCTCAACCGTCCGCTTTGAGAAGGGCGTGGACATCCAGGCGGGCTGCGGCCAGCTCAAGACCGCGGTGGAGAGAGGCCGCGAGAAGGCGGGCGCGCGCTAGTGTAGTGCTTTCGCAATCTCGTTACCTGCGAGACTCTGCAACGTTGATCGCCTTTGCATGGTTCCTGGTCTTTGACCCAGGGAACCATCCCCTTCAGTTCCCCTTTCCTTCTCCGAGGAAGGGGAATGAGGGATACTGGGGGTGACCCCCAGTGCCCCCGTCAAAGGGGGCTCTGCCCCCTCTGGCTCCCTCGTGCCGGAGATTCCAGACGCACCCCTTCCGTAACGAAGCGTTGGAAGCACTACACTAGTGTCCTGTCCCTGAAATACGCGTACGAAATTGTCATTGCGAGGAGTCCTTCCGCGGAAGGACAACGAAGCTATCGGGAAGAGGGATGGACCCGGCCGCCAGATTGCCACGGCCCTCCTTCGTCTGGCCTCGCAATGACATTGTGACAAACTTCGGGGACACCACACTAGGAAGAAACCTCACCAGCGGGGCCGACCGGGATTCTCGTCGTTTCGCTTGACATCGTCTTGGCTTGCTCCTATACTTGTTATTTGTGTAAATCGCCGCACATGAAAGCGCGTCCTTGCCCGAGTGGCGCAATGGCAGCGCAGCCGATTTGTAATCGGCAGGTTAGCGGGTTCGAATCCCCTCTCGGGCTTTTCTCACTATCGGGAGGGGGTCTGAGCAAAGCTGTGCGCCCGCTGGCAGAGACGCAAATCGTGTGGTAAACTAGACCCTCATACGGAGGGGTGGGTGAGTGGTTAATACCAGCAGGCTGTAAACCTGCCGCCCTGACGGGCTGCGTAGGTTCGAATCCTACCCCCTCCACCATAGAAGAAGCGGAAGAGGTAATCCCAGGCACAGAGTCGGGCCCTCATAGCTCAGCCGGTAGAGCACGGTCTTGGTAAGACCGGGGTCACCAGTTCGAATCTGGTTGAGGGCTCCATTTAGGCAGGAGGAAGTTGTAGCATGGCAAAGCAGAAGTTCGAAAGGACCAAACCGCACGTCAACATCGGCACCATCGGTCACATTGACCATGGCAAGACAACGCTGACGGCGGCCATCACCAAGGTCCTGTCGACCAAGGGCCTGGCGAAGGAGCGCGCCTACGCGGACATTGCCAAGGGCGGTGTCGTCCGGGCCGCGGGCAAGATCCTGACGGTCGCCATCTCGCACACGGAGTACGAGACGGAAAAGCGTCACTACGCGCACGTGGACTGCCCCGGCCATGCTGACTACATTAAGAATATGCTCACCGGCGCCGCGCAGATGGACGGCGGCATCCTCGTCGTGAGCGCGCCCGACGGCCCCATGCCGCAGACGCGCGAGCACGTGCTTCTCGCTCGTCAGGTGCAGGTGCCGTACATTGTCGTGGCCCTGAACAAGATGGACCTGGCCGAGGACCAGGAGCTTGTGGACCTGGTGGAACTTGAGGTCCGCGACCTACTGAAGAAGTACAACTTCCCGGGTGACGATCTCCCCGTCGTCCGCGTGAGCGCGCTGAAGGTACTGGAGTGCGGCTGCGGCAAGCGCGAGTGCCAGTGGTGCGGCGCCATCTGGAAGCTCATGGACGCCGTGGACGCGAATATCCCGGTCCCGATGCGCCCCACGGACAAGCCCTTCCTGATGCCCGTTGAGGACGTCTTCGGCATCAAGGGACGCGGCACCGTGGTCACCGGTCGCGTGGAACGCGGCACCGTGAAGGTGGGCGACGAAATCGAGATTGTCGGCTTCGAGGACGCCGGGGGCGCCGCCAAGAACCGCAAGGTGATCGTGACGGGTGTGGAGATGTTCCACAAGACGCTGGACAGCGCCGAGCCCGGCGACGCCGTGGGCCTGCTCCTGCGCGGCATTGAGCGCGAGGAGATATGGCGCGGCATGGTGTTGGCCAAGCCCGGCTCCATCAAGCCGCACACCAAGGCGGAGAGTGAGGTTTACGTGCTGACCAAGGAGGAGGGAGGCCGTCATACTCCCTTCTTCACCGGCTACAAGCCGCAGCTCTACATCCGGACCACCGACGTGACCGGGGACATCGCCCTGCCCGAGGGAGTGGAGATGTGCATGCCCGGTGACAACATCCGCATGACCATCAGGCTCATCTCGCCCGTGGCCATGGAGGCCGGACTGCGCTTCGCCATCCGCGAGGGCGGCCGGACGGTGGGCTCGGGCGTAGTCACCAAGATCACGGAATAGGAGACGGCGCGAAGCCGCAATAGCGTATGGCCAAAAAAGGCGACCGCATCACCATAGACATGGCGTGCAACGACTGTAAGGAGCGCAATTACAGCACGTCCAAGAACAAGCGCAACGATACCGGCCGCCTGGAGCGGAACAAGTTCTGCTCCAGGTGTGGTGGGTATCGTCCTCACAAGGAGGTCCGCTAACCTGGAAGCCGCGGCAAGGGACAAAGAGGCGAAGCTGGCCAAGAAGCCGGCGGTGGGTGGAGAGCGCCCCAAGCTCAACCTGCCCGGCGTGCGCTTCTTCCAGGATATCATCGCCGAGCTGAAGCGAGTGGTCTGGCCCACCCGGCAGGATGCGATGCGCATGAGCATGATGGTCATCATCGTCTCCGTGGCGGTGGGCCTGGCCCTGGGCGTCGTTGACTACATCTTCACAGTTGTGGTAGACCGGATACTGATTGGCGGCGCGTAGGCGGGGCCGGCGGAAACAGCCTCGGCCACGCAGCGGGTTAAGGCATCCATGACCATGACGGAAACCCAGCAAAAGGCGCAACAGACGACTACGGCCCAGGCCGCGGACACCGAGGCCAAGTGGTTTGTTGTCCATACGTACTCCGGCTACGAGGAGCGCGTCCGGCGCAACCTCACGCAGCGCATTGAGACCATGGACGTCAAGGACAGGATATTTGAGGTCGTGGTCCCGGAGGAGTCCATCGTCGAGCTGCGGGATGGCCAGCGGCGCGAGCGCAAGGTGCGCGTTTATCCCGGCTACATTCTCGTCAAGATGGTCATGGACGAGAAGAGTTGGTTTGTGGTGCGCAACACCCCCGGCGTGACCGGCTTCGTCAGCGCCAAGGACGAGAAGGACCGGGACGTGCCCATCCCGCTCAGCGACGATGAGGCCCAGGGCATCCTGAAGCGGATTCAGGAGAAGATACCCAAAATCAAGGTGGGGATCTCCAAGGGCCAGACGGTGCGCATCAAGGAAGGGCCGTTCGTGGACTTCATCGGCACCGTGGACCAGGTCTTCCCGGACAAGGGCAAGGTACGGGTGCTGGTCTCCTTCTTCGGTCGGGAGACCCCGGTGGAAATGGACTACTTCCAGGTGGAGAAGCAGTAAGCGGAAGGCTTCTGGTATGGACCCGGAGCACCGGCCGGGGGTCGCGCCCCTGGCCTTATTTTGTGAGTGAAGCATTATGGCTAAAAAAGTCAAGACAATCGTCAAGCTCCAGATTACGGCGGGCAAGGCCACGCCGGCGCCGCCTGTCGGCCCTGCCCTGGGCCAGCACGGCGTCAACATCATGGCCTTCTGCAAGGACTATAACGAGCGGACGGCCCAGTACGCCGGCTCGATTGTGCCTGTCGAGATCACCGTCTTCGAAGACCGGTCGTTCACGTTCGTCACGAAGACGCCGCCCGCCAGCGACCTGCTGAAGAAGGCGCTGGGCGTGGAAAAGGGCTCGGGCACGCCCAACAGGTTAAAGGTGGGCAAGCTGCCGCGCTCCAAGATCCGCGAGATCGCCCAGGCCAAGATGAAGGACCTGAACGCTTCGGACGTGGACGCCGCCATGCGGATTGTCGAGGGCACGGCCCGCAGCATGGGCATAGACATCGTCTAGTCAGGACACACACCTCGCCGCCGGCGAAGCCGGGACGGGCCGAGGGAGACGGACAGCCGTCGCTGAGGAGAACACCAATGGCAATACACGGCAAAAAGTTTCAAGAAGCGGCCAAGCAGGTGGACAGGGCCAAGGCCTATGCGCCGCAAGAGGCTATTGACGTCGCCAAAAAGGCGGCCTTCGCAAAGTTCGACGAAACGGTAGAGGTGCACATGCGCATGGGCGTGGACTCGCGCCAGGCGGACCAGCAGGTCCGGGGCGTGGCCACGCTGCCTCACGGGCTGGGCAAGACGGTGCGGGTGCTCGTCTTCGCGGTGGGCGACACCGCCAAGGCTGCCCAGGATGCGGGCGCCGACTTTGTGGGCGGGGATGAGCTGATTGCGAAGGTGGACGGCGGCTGGGTGGAGTTCGACGTGGCGATGGCGACTCCCGACATCATGGGCAAGGTGGGCAAGCTGGGCAAGGTGCTGGGCCGCAAGGGCCTGATGCCCAACCCGAAGTCCGGCACGGTAGTCCAGGCAAAGGACGTCGCCAAGGCCATCGTCGAGGCCCGTAAAGGCCGTGTGGAGTTCCGCCTGGACAAGACGGGCATCATCCATGTGCCCGTGGGCAAGGCGAGCTTCGATTCTCAAAAGCTGGCGGACAACGTCGCTGCGCTGGTGGACGCGGTCAACAAGGCGCGGCCCGCCGGCGCCAAGGGCCAGTACATTCGCACGGTGTTTCTTAAGACCACCATGGGGCCGAGCGTCAAGCTGGACGTGGCAGGCATGCTGACGAAGAAGGTGGAGTAGGAGGCGCGGCGGCCCACCACAGGGCCGCGTACCTGGCGCGCACAAGAACATACAGCGAGCCGTAGACCGCGAGTGGCCGTAAGGGCCTGAAGGGCGCCAGCCCGCTCGCCGAGGCGCATGAGAGCAGCCCCCCTGCAAGGGGTGTGTTGCACGTCCCTGCGCTCCCGTCTGCGGCCGCGGGGATTTTTGTTGGAACGGAGGTGTTATGCCGGCAAAAAAGATCCCGGAAAAGAAGGTCAAGGCAGTCGAGCAGCTCCAGGACAGGATAGGGCGCTGCACGATCGCCGTCGGCGTGGACTTCAAAGGCGTTAAGGGTGGCGCCATGACGGCCATGCGGCGCAAGATGCGGGGGCAGAAGATTGAGGTGCGGGTGGTCAAGAACACCCTCACCCGCATCGCCGCGGAGAAGGCGGGCCGTCCCGACCTGATGAAGGTGGTACAGAACACGACGGCCATCGTGTTCGGCTACGGGGACCCGGCGGAGATAGCCAAGGCGGTGTGCGAGTACGGGCAGGCGGAGAAGACGCCCCTGTCGCTTCGGGGGGCGCTTCTTGACAGGCGCGTGCTCAGCCTTGACGATCTGAAGGTACTGGCCGCCCTGCCGCCCCGGGCCCAGCTTGTGGCCATACTCCTGGGTCAGATCCAGGCGCCGCTGGTCCGTCTGGTGTCCGTGCTGAACGGCCCGTCCCGTGGCTTGGTGACGGTCCTGCATCGCCACGCCGAGCAGTTGCAGAAGCAGGTGGCGGCTTCGGCTGCTCCTGCCGCCCCTGCTGGTCAAATTAGCTAGAGCGCGCATAAGCGCGTACTAAAGGAGGAATTGTCATGGCCCTGAGCAGAGAAGAACTGGTGCAAGCCATTAAGGAGCTTCCCGCTATGGATCTGGCGGAGCTGGTCAAGGACCTGGAGAAGGCATTCGGCGTCAGCGCCGCCGCGCCCGTCGCCGCGGCCGCCGCACCCGCGGCAGCAGGCGCCCCCGCAGCCGCCAAGGCGGAGGAGAAGACCGAGTTCACAGTCATCCTCAAGGAGATCGGCGCAAATAAGATCAACGTCATCAAGGCCGTCCGCGAGGTGACCACACTGGGCCTCAAGGAAGCCAAGGACCTGGTGGAGGCCGCGCCCAAGCCCGTTAAAGAGGGCATCACCAAGGACGAGGCGGCCCAGGTCAAGTCCAAGTTGGAAGCTGCCGGCGCCGTCGTCGAAGTCAAGTAAGCACATCTGGCCCCTGCATACAGAAGGAGGAGACCCCGGCGGAAGGGCCTCCTCCTTCTGTTGCCGTTCATCCCCTGTACCCCGCCTTGCGGGGCGCGCCAGCGCACCCGTCGGTGGCCCTACTCCCACAACACGTCGCATTGCTTTTGTTGGCCCCTGAGACGCGGCGAATGACGCCTAAAAGGTCATCTTTCTCCGGCGGCGTTTCCTCCCCTATGACGCTTGCCTTTCGCCGTACCCTCCGCTAAGCTTTTGCTGACGGACCGATGACTCCCGGCAGGAGGCGCCCGTGGACACACATGCCCTCGACTACACCCTCCGTATCCGAGACCTGCCTGCCTCCGAGCGGCCCCGCGAGCGTCTGCGGGACGCCGGCCCCAACGCCCTCTCCGCCGCGGAGCTTCTGGCGATCCTGCTCCGCACGGGCACTCCCTCCGAGAGCGCGCTGGCCCTCGGCTCGCGCCTGCTGTCGCAGTTCGGCGGGCTGGCGGGACTCGCCCGCGCCTCGCTCCGCGAGATGTGCGCGACGCACGGTGTGGGCGAGGCGAAAGCCGCGCAGCTCATGGCAGGCTTCGAGTTGGGGAAACGACTGCTGGCGCTGCATCCGGAGGAGCGCGCCGTGGTGCGCAGCCCGGCGGACGCCGCCAACCTTCTTCAGGCGGAGATGGGGCTTCTGGCCCAGGAGCACCTGCGCGTCCTCCTGCTGAACACCAAGAACCGGGTGATCGGCGTCTCGGAGGTGTACAAAGGCAACGTCAACTCGTCAATGGTGCGTCCCGGCGAGGTCTTCCGCGACGCCATCCGCGAGAATTGTCCCGCCATCATCGTGGCGCACAACCACCCGTCGGGCGACCCCACGCCCTCGCAGGAGGACGTGCAAATGACTCGAAGACTGGTGGACGCGGGAAAACTGCTGGACATTGAGGTGCTGGACCACCTGATCATCGCGGGCAACAGCTTTGTCAGCCTCCGCGAGAAGAAGCTGGGGTTTGAGTAGGCAGTGATGCATCCGGCCACGTCCTCGCGCCTGACCATTGTAGCCATCGGCGTTGCGCTGGCCCTCCTCTTCGCGGTGGAGGAGCTGGTCCGCACCATGTCGCCTGCCATCTTTGCCGTTCCTCCGTACATCGTCGGGGTTGCCCTGCTGGTGTGGGCCACCCGAGGCGTGACCCGCCGTCGTCCGGAGGCTTCCCCCGCGGTCGCGGCGCGAGCGGGGCGGCCGGGAGCAGCGGCTATGGCGCTGCTGAGCTTCAGCGCTCTCGTGCTGGTTGTCTCGTCCATCCTTGTGATCGTGGACGCGCGCCGCGCTCCGAGCATGTACTTCGACCGGGCCATGGTGCTGATGGCCGCGGGCATGGCGGCGGGCGTTGTGGGGTTCGCTCTGTGGCTGGGATTCTCGTGGGCCGGCGCGGGCCGCTGGCTGCGCGCGAACTGGCGGGAAGTCGCGGTGATCGCCGCCATCGTCGTCTTCGGCGCTTTTCTGCGCTTGTACCGCATCGGCGAGTACCCGCCGCCGGGCGGGCTGGCCCAGGACGAAGGGCTGACAGGTGCGTCCGCGTCGCTCATCGCATTGGATCCCGGCTTCAGGCCGCAGCCCATCCATCCGATCTCGTACTACTACATCGCGGGCTACGCCGCCCGCGTTTTCGGGGACGACGTGCTCACCCTGCGTCTGGTGCACGTGGTGGTGGGCGTGGCCCTGCTGCCCGCGTTCTACCTGCTGGCGCGCGTCTTGCTAGGCGTCTGGCCCGCGCTGGCGGTGACCTTCCTTCTGGCCGTCGAACGGTGGTATGTCAACAACAGCCGACTGTTGTACAACTGGATGCACGTGTCGCTGTTTGAAGTCCTGGCCGTCCTCGGCCTCATCCTGGGATTGCGGACACGGCAGCCGGCGTACTTCGCCCTCGCCGGATGGGCGCTGTCCGAGGGCGTCAAGGGGTACGTCACGTTCCGCGTCGTCATCATCGCCGTTGTGCTGTACCTGGTGTGGCTGGCCATCGCTGACAGGCGGGCGCTGAAGGGGAACCTGGTGAATCTGGGCGTCTTCGCCCTCACCTTCGGCGTCTTCGCCGCGCCGTACATCTCCAACGTCATCCGCGAGCCGTACTGGTTCTTCGAGCGGCACGTGGTCATCCAGAACATCGCCGCCGACGCGGCGCGTCAGAACCTTACGGTCCCGGACCTTCTGTGGCGGAACGCCCAGGGGATCCTGTCGCTGCTCATGCAGCGGGGCGAGCGCTGGGCCGTGGAGAACCTGCAGAACGCGCCGTTGCTGGACCCCGTTACAGCGGCGCTGGCCCTGGCGGGCGTGGGCTATGCGCTCGTCCGGTGGCGTCGCGAGGGCAACGTCCTGCTGCTTCTGCTCATCGCGGGTACGCTCGCGGGAGGAGGCCTCCTGTCGCAGGACCCCATAGGCCGTCGCATCTTCGGTGTCTTTCCCATCCTGCTGCTGGTCGGCGGGCAGGCGCTCCTGGACGCGGGCCGCGCACTGGCGGGGGTCGCGTGGCGGCCCCGGCTTGTCCATGCGGCAAGCGCCACGGTCCTGGGCGTCCTGCTGGTTGGCGCCGCCGTGTCCGGCATCTACACATTCTTCTGGGGCCAGGCCCGGAACCCGGTAACGCTCATGGAGTTCATGGGGCCGCGCGTGGCGACTGCGAACGGCGTGCGGGCGCTCCCCGGCAGGCCCTATGTGTACCTGATGTCCGACCTGGAGTGGTTCCATCCCATTCAGGACTACACCTGGCTGGCGGGCCGTCCGGAGGGCCGCAGGGTGCAGGACCTGCGCGACGTGGCGCCCGGCAAGGATGCCCCGGGGCGCGACGTGGCCTTTGTCATCGCCACGCCCTACAGCACACGCGCGCTGGCCGTCGAGCTGCAGCGGCTGTACGCGGGCGGCACGGCCACCTGGTACGATTCGCCGTTTCCCTCCGTGCGGCCATACTCGGTCGTCACCTACTACGTGACGTCGCAGGTCATGGTCAGCTCGCAGGGGCTGCTGTCCATATACCAGGAAGGTCTGTCGCCTCCCCAGCCGTCCGCGCGGCCTGACGCGACTCTGGCGCTGGGCTGGGGCGACGGCGGCCCGCCGTCCACAGTGCGCTTCGCACGGTGGGCGGGGGCGCTCTACGCGCCCATCTCCGGAGTCTACACCTTCTCACAGCCACCGGGCCACATCCTCGTCCTTGCCGTTGACGGTGTGGAGACGCTGGCGGCGCTGAAGACCCGAACGGCCATCCCCATGGCGCGCGGATGGCACCGCCTGGAGGCTGTCGCCACCCTTGACCCCGCGCGGCCTCCGCCCATCCTCTCGTGGCTGCGGCCGGACAACGTGGAGGAGCCTGTGCCCGCCGCGTTTCTGCGTCCTGTTGAAAGGCCGGGTGGACTCCTGGGCACCTACGAGTCGGACTCGCAGTCCTTCCAAGCCATAGACCCCGTGGTCTCCGCGTTCTGGGCGCCGCACCCGCTGCCGACGCCCTACCGCGTCCGCTGGCAGGGCGCTCTCCTGACGCCGCAGGCGGGAGCTTATCGTCTTGAGATGACGCTGCTGGGCGGGACGGCAAGGCTGTGCGTTGACGGCAACGAGGTCATCCAGGCGCAAGCCTCCCGCGACCTGCCGGGGATGACCTTCGCCGCGCCGTCGCTGAGCCTTGATGCGGGCCGGCATGCTGTGGAGATCGCGTTTGTATGGCGCGACAGCGAGGTGTCCGGAGTGGAGCTTCGGTGGGCGCCGCCAGGCGGCCAGATGCAGGTTATCCCCTCCACCGCGCTGCAGCCGGCCGCGTCGGGCGGTCCGGTGTCGGGCTCAGCCTGCCCGCCGCCTGGCTAGAGGATAGGCCGGCCCTCCGTCGGTCTTTAGGTCGAACTCCAGGGGATGGCGCCGATGGGCCCCACGCTCCAGTCGGGTTCGTATTGACTGTGGCCGAGGGAGAAGAGCGCGACGAGCAGAAGGATGGCGAAAGCCCACCAGTAGCGGCGGAGCGCGCGGTTGGCCAGCCCCTCGTGGTGCCTGGCAACGCGCCTGGCCCGCTCAATCTGACGATGCACCGCGTCGTGGGAGACGGCTTCACGTCGCGCCCAGCGGCTCAGAAGCTCGGCGCACTCCGCTTGGGCGAACGCGATCTCCTGGCGCGCGGACGGGCTCGTGGAGCCGACGGCGAGGGACGAAAGGTAGCTGTGCACCGACCGCAGTTGCTGCCATTCCGTCAGGCCGGGGGACTCGAAGTCCAGGGGGTTGTTGATGGTCAACTGCTGTTTGAAGAGCTGCATCTTGTTGCCCCCCTCGTTAAACGACAAGGTTAGCATGGCTGACCTTTCCACCGAAAGGCCAGCCATGCTGCACAGGCGTCAACTCGTACTAGCTACGCGCCGATCCAATGCCTCTTTCGCGGGTCGCCGCCCTGGCGTGCGGCTTACGGCACCACCTCTATCGCCAGCCGGAAGATGGGCAGTTGATATCCATACTCCAGGCTGGGATGGTCCTGAAGCGCGGTCAGTTGCGGCGTCTGGTACATGAAGGGGGGCTTCCCGTGCCCCTGATAGACGGTGGGGTACAGGTCAATCAAGTGCGTCCCCGGCTGGCCAGTCGCCCGCATGTTAATGACCACATCGCCTTTGCTGTTGAAGCCGCAGGCGTAGCCAATGTAGCTGTTGTCGTACGTGAGCGTGAAGGTGTTGTCAAGCTCCGTCCATCCGATGCCCTTCACGTGGACCTGGAACATCTCTCCCACCTTCACGCGGGAGGGAGTGACCTCCACAAGACTCTGCTGGACGTAGAAGAAGGGCTCCGCGACCACCTTGTCGCCCTGCACGACCTTGAGCGTGTGCCACCCGCCGAGGTCGTCGGGGACCTGGAAGTCCAAAGTCAGCGCACCCTGATTGTCCGATTTCGCTGTCCCCAGCGAGAGTTCCGCCAGCGCCCAGCCTCTGCCGCTCACGCGACTGCCTCTGGCCGTCATGAAGAAGACTTCGGTGGGGGTGTTGGCCGTCAGGCCCGTGACTCGCAGGGTCGCGTTGGAAAGAACGGGCCCTGTCGAGGGCGTGATGGTTGCCCGCGCTCCGGAGTTTATGGGCGTTTCACTCGCGGTGGTACGTATCGCGCTGAAGTTCAGCTTAACCACGCCCGGCTCCGGCCCGTCCAGGCTGGTGGCCGGCACGCCTGGGTCTTCCGTGACGGTGAACGTGAACTGGAAGGTGGGGGTATGACCCACTGGCGCCTGCTCCCAGTTCAGGTAGGGCACGCTCTTGTGGCCGTGCCAGAGTTCAATGACGTGTTTTCCCGGCGGCCCGCTGGCGCGAATAGCCGCCGTGGCCTGTCCACCCGTGGTGACGGTTGAAATGAACCCGGTGAACTGGTTATCGTAGGTGAGGACCCAGGTGTTCTCGTACGGCCTCCAGCCGATCCCTTTGCCTTTGATGGTGATAGGCGTTCCTATGGGCCCTTGCGTGGGGGTGACGGTGAACTCCGGCAGGACGCGGAAGCCTCCCCGCGTCACATCCTGTCCGTCAACCACGCCGTACACGTCATGCACGCCGCCGTAGCCGTCCGGGGCGACAAGGTTCGCGCTCAGCTTGCCTTGTCCGTCGGTGACGGCGCGGCCGACAGGAACGCGCTTCTCGGTCCACTTGGCTTCGTAAAACTCTATGGTCTCCTGGCTGGGCTCCATGTCATAGCGTGCGCTCGCCGTCGCCCAGAAGAACTGCACCTCTTTGCTGGCGGGCAGGCCCTCGGCGCTGATGCTGAAGGGCTGGCCCACGCTGCCCTTGACGGGATTCACGTTGAGCGGCTTTGGGAGAGCGGCGGCGGCTGGCGCCGCCGCGGGCGCTGGCTGTCGAGGCGCGACCGCCGCCACCGCTTCCGGCGCGCGCGGCTGCTCCATCTGCTTGGCCGCGGCCGGTGCGGCGACCGGCGCGGAACGCGGGGGT
This sequence comes from Dehalococcoidia bacterium, assembly GCA_030648205.1. Classification (NCBI taxonomy): domain Bacteria; kingdom Bacillati; phylum Chloroflexota; class Dehalococcoidia; species Dehalococcoidia bacterium. The sequence goes on from JAUSIH010000037.1 coordinate 52,719, forward strand.
GCGGGAGAGGCCGATGAAACTCCCGGCGTACAGGCCGCCGCCAGCACAATCAGTCCAGAGAGGGCCAGATTGAATCCGGCCATCGGCAGATGTCGCTTTGGGAACGTTGCAAGGTTTTTCATCGTCCTCCCCCCTTTCATTCGATGTACAGGCCGTTGCTATTCAATGATCTGGAGTCGCGTGTCCTCAGGGGGACTGCCTTGAGGAAAGATCAGGTACGGGGGCTTCCATGTGTACTTGCGCCCGTCCTTGGTGGCTATGTCAAACTCGTAGGTCAGGGCGCCCAGCGGATAGTTGAGGGGGACATCCCATTGGGTCACCCACATGAAAGGGGCGTCAGGCTGGCGCCCGCCGGCGCGCTGGCCGAACCGCACGGTCTTTTCGTCGCCGTTCTGCATGCGCAGCTTGACGGTCGATCCATCCTGAGGTGTAAGGCGCTTCCCCGTGGATGTGTCGAACACTTCGAAGCGCCAGACTATGTTCATCCCGCGCTTGAACACGGTGGCGCCGACACAGGCGATGCTGCCCTGGATGACGTCTTCGGCATTGATCTTCAGATTGCCATGGGAGGAGGTCAGCACTTCCACGTAGACAACGAACGGGACGGGCTCGTAGAGAGAGGGTGGTGGCGGGGGTGGTGGTCGTGGCGTCGGGGCGCCGGGCACGGGCGTTGGCGCCGGTGTCCGCGGCTTGGCCAACGCCGCCGACACGAGCGCCATGCTGCCGGCTTGCTTGGCCGCGGCGGCTGCCTTCTGCTGCGCCGCCTGAATCTCCTGGTCCTTGGCGGCGAGTTGCTTCTGCAGGTCCGCTGCCTTCTTTTCCTGGGCCGTCGCCTGCGCCTTCGCGGCGTCCAGGTCTGCCTGGGAGATGCCGCTGCAAGCCGAGGCCAGCATGAGGATCGTGCCCAGCAGTCCGAACACTGCCGACTTCTTGAACCGTATGCCGAATTTCATGCGTTCTCCTTTGTCAGTGGGGTGGTCTCGTCCATATGATGGTCGGTGCTTCAACCCAGACAAGCTGTATATTTCGGGTCTCACCTCCGTTGGCTACCGCCTGGCCAGCTACGGCACCACCTCTATGGCCAGCCGGACGGCGGGCAGCTTGTATCCCAGCGACAGGGCAGGGAAGTCGTCTTTGTAGCTCAGGATGGGTACCTGGTATCCCCACGGCGGCTTCCCGTGCCCCTGATAGATCATCGGGTACAGGTCCACCAGGTGAATGCCAGGCGCGCCTGTGGCCACGAGGTTTACCGTGACGTCGCCCATGCTGTTGAAGCCGCACGCGAAGCCGATGTAGGCATTGTCATAGGTCATCGCCACGCCGTTCGTCAGCTCGGTCCAGCCCACTCCCTTGATGCGGATTGTAAAGGTCTCGCCAGCCTTCACGCGCGTTGGCGTCACGTCCACGAGGCTGATCTCGACGTAGTAGGGGACATCCGCGACAACCTTGCCCCCTTGCACCAGCTTCACCACGTGCCAGCCGCCCAGGTCGTCCGGGACCTGGATCGTCCCCGCCAGCACCCCATTCGCGTCGGTTCTGGCCTTGAGAAGGGATGTCTCGTTCAAGCTCCACCCGCTCGGGCTGACGCGATTGCCGCGAACGGTCACCCAGAAGGCTTCCACATCGCTGTTGGGCGTGAGACCGCTCGCATTTAGCGCAGCTTTGGAGAGGATGGGGCCGGAGGCGGGTTTCAGCGTGGCGGTGGGGCCCGGCGACCGCAGGACGCCGCCCGCGCTACCTTGCGTGGTCTTGACAGCCTCGCTCACCGAGGCGACGCGGCTCGCGTCCGGCCAGTCGAGCGAGAAGGCCGGAAGGCCCTTGCTCTCGGTCACGGTGAACCAGGCGCGGAGGTCTGGTATGTGGGCGGTGCCGGACTGCTGGTTATTGAGGTACGGGACGGACTTGGCGCCATGGTTGAAGTCCAGGACGTGCTTGCCCACCGGGCCCGCGGCGCGGATGTGGGCTGTCGCCGTGCCGCGCGTGGTCACCGCCGTGATAATCCCCGTGGGCTGGTTGTTGTAGCGGAGCGCGATGGTGCTCTCGTAGACCTTCCAGCCGAGTCCGGTCATTTTGATGGTGATGGGGGTGCCGATGGGTCCTTCCTGCGGCGTGATGGTGACGTTCCGCATGATGCGGTAGCCGCCGCGCGCAACGTCGCCATTGTCCACGACGGCGAAGATGTCATGGACCTCCCCGAAGTCCTCCGGCGCCTTGAGCGACGCCGAGAACCTGCCTTGAGCGTCCGTGGTTGCCTGCCCCAGAGGCATCCGCTTCTCGACGAAATTCCTCTCGTAGAACTCGACGTTCTCCGCGGTGGCCTTCATGACATAGCTGCCGTCCACCGTGACCCATAGCAACGTCACCGGCTTTCCGGGCGCAAGGCCGTCGCCGCTGATGGTGAAGGCGTCACCCACATAGCCCTTGCTGGGCTCGACCTTGAGCAGCTTCAGCGGTACGGGAGTGGGCGTGGGCGCCGTGGCGGGGCCGGCGCCGATCACCGGAACGTCCTGCATGTTTGGCGCAGTCGTTGTGGAAGAACTGGGGGAGGGCGGTCGCTCAGCGGGCTGCGCTTGCGGGGCAGAGACACAGGCCGCAAGCAACAGACCCGTGAGCGCAAGCATCAGGAACAGTCGTGCCCTCAAAGACCAATGCCTTGCTGATTCGTATGCGTTTGTCATGACCGCCCTCCGATCCCAGTTTAATGACTGCTATTCGACGATTTGAAGCCGACTGTCTGCCGTCGCGCTCACCAGCGCTGGCTGCTTCCATGTGCCAGTCGTCTTGCCATCCTTGGATGTCACAGTGATGCTGTAGTCGAGGCCGCCCAGCGGGTAGTTGAGCGGGATATCCCAAAACGCGTTCCACATCCAGGGTGCATCAGGGACGCGCCCGCCGGCTCGCTGGGACCACCGGGCGGTTATCTCCTCGCCGTGCGGGAGCCGCATCTTGACCGTCGCTCCGTCCAGGTCCGTCACCCGCTTGTCCGTGGCGAGGTCAATCGCCTCGAAGCGCCAGACGATGCGCTGCCCGCGCTTGAACACGCTGGTGGGCAGGCAGTTGACGGTGGAGGCTATGTCAAACTGGCTGGGCCTTTGTGTAGCCAGCGCCTCGACATGGAAGTAATAGGGGCCCACGGGCTGGGAGTAAGAAGCGGGAGTCACGGGCCGTGGTGGCGCCGCGACGCCGGGTGGGAGCGGCGTGGGAGTGGGAGGAGGCGGCGGCTGGGGCACTTTCTTCGCACCGATGAGCACCGTCACGCCCGCCGGGCCCGCGCTCTTCAGCGCGTCCTCTGCCTTCTTCTGCTCGGCCGTCAGCTTCTGTTGAATGGTTGTGATCTCCTGCTGCCTGGCGGCCAGGTCCTTCTGGACAGCCGCCGTCTTCTGCTCGGCGGCGGTCGCCTGCGCCTTGGCGGCGTCCAGGTCCGCCTGGGAGATGCCGCTGCAGGCCGAGGCCAGCACCAGCGTTGCGCTCAGCGCCGAGAAAACCCCTAGCCTTTTGATACCTTTGCTAAACCCCATGATGACCTCCTTTATCTCCTTTTTGGTGCGAGCCCAAAATACCGGCGCCGAAATGGCTTAGTCTATGGTCCCTTGTAGTCCAGGTTGGGGTACAAGGGGGCCGTAGGGCGGGTTACCTTGATGGCCTTGATCTCAAAACCGCCGCCTTTTGAAGATGCATGGCACGCGTTGCAGCCGTCAATGGCGTTGTCGTAAGCCTTTTCAAAGGCGGCTTTGTCTTTGGCCTTGGCCGCTGCTTCCAGGGCTTTCAGCGCTGGCGCCCAGTCACTCATGGCCTGCGCTCTTCCCGGGCGTGTCACCGCAATGGTGTTAAGCTCTTCGCCAGCGCGATAGATCTCGAAGCCGGCGAATTCCCAGTTTCCTGCCTGAGCAGCAAACCACATCAGGTTGAAGCTCTCGGTGAACTCGCGCATCCTGCCGGCTGTGCCAGGCTGGATAGCCCAGAGGGGCAGCTTTGTGTCAACCTTGGTGAACTTCTCGTCTATGATCTTGGTTACAGCTTCCGCGGAAGGGCCAGACGCACCTGCCGGGCCGGCCAGGCCTTGCGGTCCGGCAGGGCCGGGTGAGCCGGTAGGGCCAGCCGGGCCCTGGGGGCCAGCACACGCGGCCAGGACCAGAGTCATCAGGAGTCCTAGGATCAGAACAGGCCCGAGTTTTCTGAGCACGGAAACCTCCTTTGTTTGCTTACTTTGTGCAGGTCGCCGGGTAGCTCCTTTTCTCACCTCCTGCCGTGGACTCGGGAGATGCTGAAGGCCTGGTACAGGATGAACCCGAAGATTCCCCAGACCGCCAGTACAACAAGGGCCAGGCCAGAAGTGGCCCAGTGGTCGAGGAGTTGGTGGATGAGAGGCCGGTCCGCCACGCCGACTGTAAGAGACGCCGCCCACGGAGGTATGATGCCCAGCCCCGTCGACTCCATGACGTAGGCCGACGGCGGCGCGCCCGTGGACTGGATCGCTATGGCCTGCTCGCTCTCAGCGTACACGCCCATGCCCTCGAAGCGTGCCGTGATGGCGTACTGGTTCGTGGCAAGAGTGGGCTTGAAGTCCAGGAAGGCGACTCCTTTGGCATCGGTCTTCGCGGAGCCGATGTCCATCTTGCCCTTCCTGCCCGCGAACTCGGCGTCCAAGAGGAAGCGGACCTCCGCTTTGGGAACGGGGTTGCCGGAGCCGTCGTTCAGCGAGGCCATCAGGGCGACGGTCTCGCCTCCCGTGACCCAGGAAGAGGGAGAAACGTTCAGCTTTGTCGGGGTCAGCGCCGCGGCCCCACCGCCGCCACCGCCGCGCCGGACATTCAAGGCGCCGCGTTGCATGAAGTCGTGGATCTCGCAGTCCAGGTCGCACTTGAAGCGGAACGTGCCCGGTTTGTCCGCGAGGAACTTGAAGGTGAACTCTTTGTGTTCGGACGTGAGCTTGTCCGACTCCAGCTTGTATCCTTCCAGCACAATGATATGCTCGTCATGGATATACCCTTTGTGCGCCCACACGAAGGTCATCTCCACGAGCTTGCCCTGCTCGACTTCAATGACCGGGTCCCCTTCCTTGCCGTTGTAAGCGAACCCGGAGTCTGTTATCTCCACCCGCAGCTTCACGGGGTCATCGGCGCGGGCGACTCGCAGGGGCGTCAGCGCCAACAGAGCGACCAGGACGGCGGCGACTATTGCCGCGCGTCGTGTCCAGCTAACCATTTCTCGCACCTCCCGTCTGCGGCGTGAGCGTGGTGGGCCCGGCCGCTAGTCCCGCGGACGGCGCCGACTGCTTGGCTTTCTCCTGCTCCCATCCTTCCTTCATCTCCCACACGGGGATTATCGGAAAGAGCTTGGTGAAAAGCGTCAGGGTGAGCGCGAAGCCTCCGAAGGATGCCACGGTGACAGCTATCTCCACCCATGAGGGGGTATAGACGCCCCAGTCATACGGCAGAAGGGGCAGGGAAAGCGTTGGAACGACGATGATGAACCGTTTGATCCACATGCCGATGTTCACCAGGATGGACCCGATCAGCATCAGTGGGATGGTGCGCGTCCGGCGGAACGCCGCCCAGATGATGGGCAGAATCTGACCGAAGAAGAATCCCCCCCAGACCAGGGGGCTGTACTTGCCGAGCAGGAGCGACTCCAGCAGGAGTTTATCCTCGCTCGCCAGCTTGTAGCCTATGGTCAGGTACTCGGCGAAGGTGAAGTAGAGGTAGCCGATGCCGAATACCACGAGCAGGTAGCTCAGGTAGCGGAAGTGCTTCTCCGTTAAGTACTCCTCCAGGTGATAGACCTTGCGGAAGATGATCATGAGGGTGATGAGCATGGCCGTGCCGGAATACAGGGCGCCGACGGCGAAGTAGGGGGCGAAGATGGTGCTCGCCCAGCCCGCGCGGTAGGTCATGCCAAAGATCCAGGAGACCACTGAGTGCACCGTCACGCCGATGGGGATGATGATGAGCATCATGATGCCCGCGCCGCGCTCCAGGTGCCTGTGCTGCTCGGGCAATCCCTGCCATCCCAGGGAGACCAGAGAATAGACGCGGTGACGCAGCCCGGATACCTTGCCGGCGAATTTGTCGCGCAGGAGGGCGGAGTCCGGAATAATGAACAGGAACAGGTAAATGACGCTGGCCGTCAGGTACGTGCTGATAGCCAGAATGTCCCACAGGAGGGGCGATTCAAGACGCCCGTACAGAAGAATGTTGGCGACCCGATCAGGGCGTCCCATGTCAACTATGGGCATGAGGCCGCACATCAGCAGGGCGGAGACGGTGGTGATTTCCGCCAGGCGCGTGATCGGTCGGCGCCACTCCGCGCCCGTGATGCGCAGAATGGCGGAGATGAAGGTGCCGGACATGCTCACTCCGCTGAAGAAGACGAAGTTGGAGATGTACAGGCCCCAGACCACCGTGTCACGCATCCCCGTGACGGCAAGGCCTCTCTGGAGCTGCTCGTAGTAGGCGACGAAGCCCACCCCCATAAGCACGACCAGGACGGCCATCCAGGCGTACCATGCGCGGGACGTATGCAAGAGGGGGCGATAGACCGTCTCTTCCAGTCGTTCTTCACGACTCGCGGTCGTCATTACTTGCCTCCTTCATGGGTCTTGTCCAGAGTGGCCCCCAGTTCCTGCCATGAGCGCGGGTTCTGGGTAGCGCGCTCGTCGCCGACGTGGTGGCCGTATTCCTGGCCGTGGCCGGGGATGTACCACACCCGTGGCCGCGTGCCCAGCTCCTCCTTCAGGCGGTAGGCGCTATTCTCGCCCAGGAACGTGGAGAGCTTGACGATGTCCGTGCCGTTGGTGGCGATGTCCTCGGTCAGATCGCCAAGATAGATCGCCTTCATGGGGCACTTCTCGGCGCAGGCGGGGAGCTTCCCATCCGCCGTGCGGTGCGCGCAGAGCATGCACTTCTCCACGGTACCCTGGCGGTGGGGAACGGGGAATTCAGGGCTGTACTTGGCGAATGTGGCCCCGGGCGGGTTCTGCGGCTGGTTCCAGTTGAAGGAGCGAGCTCCGTAGGGACAGGCGGCCATGCACATGCGGCAGCCAATGCACCGCTCGTGGTTAATGAGGGTGACTCCCTCCTCCGTCCTGTAGGTGGCCCCCACCGGGCAGACCTTGACGCAGGGCGGGTTCTCACACTGCATGCACGGGCGGGGCAGGTAGTAGGTGTGGCCTGCCTCGCTTTTCACGTTCATGACCCTGAGCCACTGCTGCCCCGCCGGGACGAAGTGTTCCGTGTTGCAGGCCTCGGTGCACGCGGGCGGCTTGTCCTGCGTGACGCAGCCCTCGCACTTCCGCAGGTCAATCACCAATGTCCACTGGCGAAGCACGCCGCCAGCCTTTTTGCCGGCTTCACCGGATGCGGTCCCGGTGGATTTACCCATCATCGAGGGCACAAGCGGCGCTGCGACGGCGGCCGCTCCGGCCACTCCAATCAGTGCTAACAGCCGTCTCCGGCTGATTTTCCCGGCTTCGCCGGACTGGTTGGGGTCGCTGGTGTCACTGTCCATGGTCTCCCCTCCCTTGACTCGATCGAGGAACCCTCCCGCTCCTCGGCGCATATTCATATGCCAGATTCATTATGGCCGTTTAGAGGGGAGGGCAACATCCGAAAAACCTCGCGTCTTCCAGCGCGTGGAAACACCTGCTGTCAACACGTAGTCGTTCGGTTGCGATTCAAAGCGCGCCGCAAATATACTAGAATAGAGTGTGAAAGCAGGTGCAGGGCGTATGGAGCCGATTCGGGTTGTCCTGGGGGAAGACCACTCGCTGGTGCGCGAGGGGACGCGGCGCATCCTTGAGCAATACCCTGACCTGGTTGTCGTGGGAGAGGCCGGCGATGGGGAGCAGGCGCTTGAGATGGTGGGACGCCTGCAGCCAGACGTTGCTATCCTGGACGTTCGGATGCCAAAGCTCAGCGGCATCGAGGTAGTGCGTCGGATAAAGGCGTGCTCCCCGAACACGAAGGCATTGATGTTGACTGCCTACGATGACGACGACTACATTCTGGCATCAATGGAAGCGGAGGCGGCGGGCTATCTTCTTAAGACCGCCAGGGCCAGTGAGCTGGTAGAGGCGGTCCGGAGTGTCCATGCGGGCGAGTCTGTCCTGCACCCTGCTATCGCAGCGAAGGTGGCTCGCTTGTGGGGGCGCCGCCGGGTCAAGGTGGAGCAGGAGCCCGCCGAGGCGCTCAGCCCGCGGGAGCGCGAGGTGATGGACCTCGCCGCCAAGGGCCTTCGCAACAAGGACATAGCCGAGAAACTGTCCATAAGCGTGCGGACCGTGGAGGGACATTTCAATAGCATATTTGCCAAGCTGGGTGTCTCCTCCCGCGTTGAGGCTATTCTCTACGCGGTGTCGTTGCACACGGTCACTCCTGAAGAGGACAAGCGGACATAACTATGGCGATTGACTACGTACGCAACGGCGACCAGAGTTCTTCCTCGCGGCCCTTGGACGGGTTGGTTGAGAAGGGCAGGCATCGGCTTTCGCCTTATCTTCCCCGTTTCAGGGACTGGCGCTTCTGGGCGGTCCAGGGCTTGATAGCACTCATCGCGGGGACGCACACTATCCTGGAAGTCATGCGCCACAGCGGGTACACGGTCTTCGTGGGCCCTCCGGACGCGCAGGTGGTCCTGCTCTCTTTCATACCCGTCTCGCTGTTCTTCGTCCCCGTGGTGTACGCAGCCCTTAACTTCGGCCTGGCGGGCGCTGTGGCGACCGCCATATGGTGTACGTTTCTTACAACACCCAACATCATGCTTCATTCGGAAACGGAGCGCATCCGCGAAGTCTTGCAGTTGGGGATTGTGGACGGCGTCGCGGTCTTCGTGGGGCAGCGCGTTAACCGGGAGATGAGCGCGCGGAAAGAGGCGGAAGACGCCAGCGCGGCGCTGCGTGTGTCAGAGGCCAAGTACCGGGGGCTTTTTGAGTCCTCCCCGGCGCCCATCCTCGTCCTGGACTCGCAGGGGGTCGTTTTGGAGGCCAATCCGGCGGCGGGCGTGCTGCTGGCCAGGTCTTCCGACGCTCTCAAGGGCGCCCATGTTTCTGACCTTTTTGAAACGCCGGGGGCCGAGCGGATACTGGGCTTGCTTCAGGAGGGCAGACGCGAAGACTCGTACGTTGTTTTGAAGTCCCTGGCCGGTGAGGAAACATACTTGGAGCCGATGGGGACGCGTATCAACGGCGGCCAAGCCAAAGCCGTCGTTCAGGTATTACTCAGGGACGTGACTGTGGAGCGCCAGAGGCAGTTGGGCCTGCGGGCCTACGCCGCCCACGTGCTCCGCGCGCAGGAAGAAGAACGCAAGCGCATCGCCCAGGAGCTCCACGATGAGACCGTCCAGACCCTCATTCTGCTGTGCCGTCGCCTGGATGTAGTGGAGACCGGGTGCGGGTCTATGCCCTCGTCCGCCATGGATGGGTTGAGGGAGGCCCGGAAGACGGCTGAAGCAGTCGTCAGAGACCTGCGGGATTTCAGCAAGGCTCTGCGGCCGCCGACGCTGGACGACCTTGGGTTGGTCACTTCCATTCGCAGGATTCTGATGGACCTGATGGACAGGGCCAAGGTGAATGGCCAGATAAAGGTGGTGGGGGAGGAGCGGCGCCTGCCGCCGGACCTGGAGCTTGCCTTATTCCGGATCGCGCAGGAGGCAATGCGGAACGTGGAGCGTCATGCCCAAGCGCGGGAAGTGACGGTGACCCTGTCCTTCTCCGGACGCGAGGCCAGGCTGGACGTTGTGGACAACGGCGTGGGCTTTGTGCTGCCTCCCCACTCGAGCGACATGGCCGCGTTCGGCCGGCTGGGGCTTCTCGGTATGCGGGAGCGGGCGGAACTGCTGGGCGGCAGGCTTGAGGTCAAGTCCACCGCTGGCAAGGGCACGCGGATCACCGCCTCTATTCCCGCTCCCGCTGACTCCACCTCACAGCCCCTCAGCCCCACCGGAAGCGCTGGGGGGAGAGGCAGTCCCTAAGGAGGCCTCTGTGCCTGCCGCTCGGAATAGTACCAGCGGTAAGGCAGAACTCAGCCCCCCGCTTCTCCGCCTCGTGCCATTCCGCGGCAGGCCCCTTCTGACATGCAATCGTACCGTTGTCTTGCCCCAGGCGCGAGTCTGACAGAGCCTGTCGCTTTGCTGTCGGAGCTTTGGAAGATTGCCGTGTCGCTTACTTGGCCCGCTTGCCTTTGGGAGGGGTGCTCCGGCCCTTGAAGCGCTTGAGCAGGCCGGTGAGGGTGTCGCGGAAGCCACCGTACTCCAGCTCGCTGTAGGGGAGCATGGCGGCCCCGGACCATCCCTGGTCGCGCATGTACAGGGCCTTCTCCTGGGCCTTCGTCCGCACCACGTCCCAGGCGACGTTCGCGAAGAAGTCGCAGTGATTCTCGGAGAAATAACCCGCCACGTCCATGGAGAACCCCACGCAGGAGACGAGCGGCAGGCAGTATATCCCCGTGACGGGCGTGCCCAGGGGGACGGGCATGAGAGGCATGACGTGCGAGCCGCGCGCGTCGCCGCCCACGTAGTGCGCCTTGGCGAAGGGGGAGAGCAGCTCTTCCGGCGCGGGGAAGATGCCCTGGTTGCGGACGAGCGCCACGGGGTCGTCTTTGCCGGTGTATGTGCCCGCGATGCTGTGAAGCCGCTGCGCCGACACGGATACGGCCACGTCGCCCGTGGTGCGGGAGATGATCGCGTCAATGCCGAACCGCTCGTTGTCGCGGAGCAGCATGGCGATCTGGTAGTAGTCCTCCGGAGCGTTGAGTTCAATGATGCTGTCCGTTCCGGTGTGGTCCATGTCAATGATGCGGAATGTGAATCCCTTGATCATCTTGGGCAGCATCAGGCCGGCGCAGTACATGGGGTCGGCGAAGGCGAGGAACAGGGGAAGGTTGTAGGCGCCGGGGCCGCACTTGTCGGCGGCGAACATGCAGAAGGACTCGGCGGCCCGGTTCTTGTTGGTCTTGACGGGGTTGTGGTCAAACTCCACCTCCGCCACGGCGGGGCCCGCCCCCCGGATGTTTCCCGACGGCGCATCCACCAGCAGGTCCTGTCCGGCCCCGTACAGCCCGGAGCGCTGTGCTATGGACGTCGCCTGTACAAAGGTGTTCCATGCGAACTGGTGGATGTCCGAGTTGCCCTCACCTCGCGTGTGCGACATGAGTATGGCGATGTCGTCGCCGGTGTGGGACACAAAGCCGTCTATGACGAGTTTCTTGCCGATGGCGGATTTGACCGCCCGGCGCACCGACTCCACCATCTTCTGGGATGGCGTGGTGTGGCCGCCAATGGAGCCGACGTCTGCCTTCAGGATGGACAGGGTCATTTTCATGGTGTTATCTCCTTCTTGATGTGTTCAGTGGGGCCACGGGCGCCAGGATGCCAATGTTATATCGCTATTGCGCCACCCAGCCGCCGTCCACCACCATGGGGTGCCCGGTCACAAAGGACGCCGCGTCCGAGCAGAGCCACACGACAGCTTCAGCAATCTCCTCCGGCGCGCCCATCCTTCCGACAGGCTCTCCGGCGGCTAGCTGGGCCGCCGCCGCCGCATTTCCCCCTGTGAAGTGCTCGATCATCGGCGTGCGAATGACCCCCGGGCATACGGCGTTGACCCTGATGCCCGACTTGGCGTACTCCAGCGCGGCCGTCTTTGTCAGGCCCACGACGCCATGCTTGCTCGCCACGTAGGGCGTGACGCCGGGGAAGCCGACGAGACCGGCGATGGACGAGCAGTTGACGATGGCGCCGCCCTTGTGCTTCAGCATCTCCGGAATCTCGTATTTCATGCAGAGCCAGACGCCCTTGAGGTTGATGCCGATGACACGGTCGAAGTTCTCCTCCGTGCTGTCAACGATAGGCGCGGCTGCCCCCTCGATGCCCGCGTTGTTGAAGGCGCAGTCCAGACGGCCGTATTTCCGGACGGTCCTCTCCACCATTGTCTGCACGTCTGCGGTCCTGGACACGTCCGTCTTGATGAAGATGGCCTGGCCGCCGGCCTTCTTGACCATCCGCACCGTCTCGTCGCCGCCGGCGACCAGCACGTCGGCCACGACGACCCGTGCGCCCTCCCGTGCGAACGCCAGCGCCGTTGCGCGGCCTATGCCCGAGCTGGCTCCTGTGACGATGGCGACCTTCCCATCAAATGTGCCCATGATGCTGTCCTGGCCTTTCCCCCTCCCGGCTTCCGGCGTCTGTCCAGCCTAGCGGCGTTGCAACGCTCATTTCCTGCGGCTACGCGAAAAGAGGGAATGGGAGGACGTGGGCCGAGTCCGGGCGCAGTGGTCTGGGCCCTACGCCGCCCAGGCCGGGTTGTACACGCCGTAGACCTCGCGCAGCACGTCGCAGATTTCGCCGAGCGTTGCGTAGGCGCGCACCGCGTCCAGCATCGCCGGCATCACGTTCTGGTCGTCGCGCGCGGCCCGCTTCAACTCGTCCAGCCGCTTCAGCGTCTCCCTGTTGTCCCGCTCGTGGCGCACCTGGGCAAGCCGTTGCATTTGCCGTCGCTCGCTTTTCGGGTCGATTTTCAGGATTTGCATGGAAGTCGGCTCCTCGACGACGTAGTCGTTCACGCCGACGATGATGCGGTCGCGCCGGTCCACCTCCTGTTGGTAGCGGAAGGAGGCCTCGGCGATCTCGCGGACGAAGAACCCGCTCTCCACGCACGCCACCACGCCGCCCATGTCCTCCACGCGCCGGAAGTACTCCCGCGCTCCCTCCTCCATCTTATTGGTCAGCCACTCCATGTAGAAGCTGCCGCCCAGCGGGTCTACCGTGTTGGCCACGCCCGTCTCGTGGGCGATGACCTGCTGCGTGCGCAGGGCGATGAGCGCCGCCTTGTCGGTGGGCAGAGAGAGGGCTTCGTCCATCGAGTTGGTGTGGAGCGACTGGGTGCCGCCCAGTACCGCCGCGAGCGCCTGAAGGGCCACGCGCGCCACGTTCACCTCCGGCTGCTGCGCCGTCAGGGAGCATCCCGCCGTCTGGGCGTGGGTGCGCATCCACAAGGTACGCTCGCTGGTTGCCTTGTATTTCTCCTTCATCTCCCGTGCCCAGATGCGGCGCGCCGCCCGGAACTTGGCGATCTCCTCGAAGAAGTCGTTATGGACGTTGAAGAAGAAGCTCAACCGCGGCCCGAATTCGTCAATCTTCAGGCCCCGCTCCAGACAGGCGTCCACGTAGGCGAACCCATCACTCAGCGTGAAGGCCAGCTCCTGGACCGCCGTGGACCCCGCCTCCCTGATATGGTAGCCGCTGATGCTGATGGGGTTCCATTTGGGCATGTTACGGGTTGCGAACTCCACCGTGTCCACCACCAACTTGATGGAGGGCGCCGGCGGGAAGATGTATTCGTTCTGGGCGATGTATTCCTTCAGGATGTCATTCTGGAGGGTGCCGCCCAGGGACGCCATGGGAATGCCCTTCTTCTCGGCGGCGATGATGTACATGGCCCAGATGGGCGCGGCGGGGCTGTTGATGGTCATGGACGTGGTGATCTTGTCCAACGATATGCCGTCGAACAGGACTTCCATGTCCCGCAGCGAGGACACGGCCACGCCGCACTTGCCGAACTCGCCCTTGGAGGCGGGATGGTCCGAGTCGTAGCCCATGAGCGTAGGCAGGTCGAGCGCGACGGACAGGCCCGCGCCGCCGGACTTCAACAGGTACTTGTACCGCTGGTTCGTGTCCTCGGCGTCTCCGAAGCCCGCGAACTGGCGCATGGTCCAGAGCTTGCCGCGGTAGCCGGTGGCGTGGACGCCGCGCAGGAAGGGGTACTCGCCCGGCAGGCTCATGTCCCGCTTGTAGTCGAAGCCTTCCAGGTGGCGCTGTGTATAGACCCGCTCGATGGGTGTATTGGAGAGGTTGGTCGGGTCTTTGCGCGCCTCGCGCGCATGGCCGTTGCTCTCCCGCGCGTGGGCCTCTTTTCCTTTAACATGGCCGAGCTTCTTGGCGTCGGGCACAAGGACACCTCCCTGGGAGACGCTAGCGCCACATGCCGGCCCTGATGGAGAGGAACGCGGGCGAGTCTGCTATCATCAGATGCGCTGAAACATGCGGATTTATTGGTCTAAGTGTAGCAAAGGCGTCATATAGTGTCAACGCTGGCAAATAGGGCCACGGGACCGCCGCGCCATCCCCGGCGGAGCGCGCCTGTCTCTCTCGGCGCGTCTGGTAAACTGGAACAGGGTGCACATCCCGCAGGGAAGGGGACAGCGTCATGCGCAAGCCAGAGGCCGATAGGCCGGTGCGTTCTCCAATCGCGACGACTTCGCGCCCGCCCTCCGTACGCTACGATGTGACCCTGCTGTCCCCCGGCGACCTGCACCTTTTCAACGAGGGTTCCCATTGTCGTCTGTATCAGGCGCTGGGCGCTCACCCCCTGTCGGTCGGTGGCGAGGACGGCACGTACTTCGCCGTATGGGCGCCGGGCGCGACGCAGGTCTCCGTGACGGGTGAATTCAACGGCTGGAACAGGGCCAGCCATCTCCTGCGACCATGCGGTCAGTCCGGTATCTGGGAGGGCTTCGTTCCCGGAGTCGGCGAAGGCGCCGTTTACAAATTCAACGTGGTCTCCCGGCACGGCGGGTACAGCGTGGACAAGGCGGACCCCTTTGCGTTCCACACCGAGACGCCTCCCCGGACGGCCTCCATCGTGTGGGACGCCGCGTACGCGTGGGGCGACCAGGCATGGATGGACACGCGGCGGCGGCGCAACGCTCGGGAGGCCCCCATCGCTATCTACGAGGTCCACGTAGGCTCGTGGATGCGCGTGCCGGAGGAAGGCAATCGCTCGCTGACCTACCGCGAGATGGCCCCCCGGCTCGCGGAGTACGTGCAGCGCATGGGGTTCACGCACGTGGAGTTCTTGCCCGTCATGGAGCACCCCTTCTATGGCTCCTGGGGCTACCAGACCACCGGCTACTTCTCGCCCACCAGCCGCTACGGCGCGCCCGAGGACTTCATGTACCTGGTTGACTATCTGCACCAGCAGGGCATCGGCGTCATCCTCGACTGGGTGCCCTCCCACTTTCCGTCCGACGAGCACGGGCTGGCCTTCTTCGACGGGTCGCACCTGTATGAGCACGCCGACCCGCGCAAGGGGTTCCATCCGGACTGGAAAAGCTCCATCTTTAACTATGGGCGCCACGAGGTGCGCAGCTTCCTGCTGAGCAGCGCGCTCTTCTGGCTGGACCGCTACCATGCGGACGGCCTGCGCGTGGACGGGGTGGCCTCCATGCTGTACCTGGACTACTCGCGCAAGGAGGGGGAGTGGATTCCCAACGAGTACGGCGGCCGGGAGAACCTGGAGGCCATCTCCCTCCTGCGGCGGCTCAACGAGGAGGTGTACAAGAGCCACCCGGATGTCCAGACCTTCGCTGAGGAGTCCACCGCGTGGCCCATGGTCTCGCGGCCCACGTACGTGGGCGGGCTGGGCTTCGGCACAAAATGGGACATGGGCTGGATGCACGACACCCTGCTCTACATGAGCAAGGACCCCGTGTATCGTAGGCACCACCACAATGCGCTGACGTTCCGGATGCTCTACGCCTTCACGGAGAACTTCGTCCTGCCGCTGTCGCATGACGAAGTGGTGCACGGCAAAGGCTCGCTCCTGGGCAGGATGTCCGGCGACGACTGGCAGAAGTTCGCCAATGTGCGTTTGCTTCTGGGCTACATGTACGCACAGCCGGGGAAGAAGCTCTTGTTCATGGGAGACGAGTTCGGCCAGTGGCGTGAATGGGAGCACGAGTCCGGCCTGGAATGGCACCTGCTGGCCTATGCGCCGCACCAGGGCTTGCAGCGGTGGGTGGAGGACATAAACCGGCTTTACCGCAACGAGCGGGCGTTGCACGATCTGGACTTCGACTCCGCGGGCTTCGAGTGGATTGACGGCGGCGACGCCGCGCAGAGCGTGCTGACGTTCCTGCGGAAGGGCCGGGAGCCGGGCCAGAGTATGCTCGTCGCGTGCAACTTCACGCCGGTGCCGCGCCACGGCTACCGCGTAGGCGTGCCCCGGCCGGGCTTCTGGCGCGAGATGCTGAACAGCGACGGCGCGGAATACGGCGGGAGCGGAGCGGGCAACGCGGGAGGCGTGGACGCGACGCCCGTCGCCTGGCATGGCCGCCCGTTTTCCCTCAGCCTCACGCTGCCGCCGCTGGCGGTGCTCTTTTTCAAGGCCCCGCCGGACGCATAGCCCTGCGGTCGGCGAGACCCTCGAGAAGCGCCAACGGATGCCCGCCGGAAGCGCGCGATCAAGCCATGAGGCGGGTGTGATGCGCGGCGCTCCCGGCGGACAGCCCGGCTAGCTAATCCAGCCGAAGGTCCGCTTCT